>NZ_FOTL01000018.1 GCF_900114585.1 Methanobrevibacter olleyae
GCTTGTATTCTCTTGTGCTGAGACAGCCGAAATAGATAAAAAAATTAAAAATAAAAACACTATAACAATTTTATTCAAATCATTTATCATTTTCATTTACCTCCGTTATTTTTTATTATTTTATTTAAATAAATGAAATTAAAAAGATAAATATGTACAAGTAATTAATAATAATTCTATACATCCACCTATAAATAATTAACGACACTGAATATAAAAAAATTTATATGATTAAAATTAAACTAATATCTATATAATGCTATGATAATAGCTTAGTATTAATATAAAATATTTATAATTATTACTTATTTATAAAAAAACTTTTTTTCTAAATCATTTTTCTTTAATGATCTTTGCTAAAAATGTGATATCTTTTCTTTTTATGAAAAAAACTTTTTCTAGTCCAAATTATGTCTTTAAAATATTTCATTTTTTTTATTAGGCTTTTGTTGAGATTCTATTTTATTTCTATTTTTATATTAAATTTTGCTTTTCTTCTTAAATTCCTTTCCAGAGTCTCTTTTATTATTTTTTCTATACTATTAATATAGCAATGCCTTTTCCAAAATTAAAAAATCACCTTAGATTTAATTGTAATTAATGATTAAAATAAGATTTGAGAATTGATATTTTCGGATAAATAATAATTTTTATTCCTTTTTTTAATAAATACGATTTATTGTCTATTATTTTTTTAATTTTAAACTAATATTTAAAGTATAACTAAGTTTAAATCATTTTTAAAGCTTTATATTTTAACTTGATATAGCTTAATTTTTTTAGCCGATATCTAATTTCAATTTAAAAAGGATTTCAACATAGTGCTATTAAAATGATAGCTTATAGTTTAAAATAATCTATCTTTCATTAAGGTTTAAATAATTCTTTAAATAACTTGAATCATTAATTTATCATAAATTTATAAAGTAAATTATTGCAAATTTATATAATAAAAAAATATGTATTATAAAAAAGTATAAAAAAGAGAATAATTTAGGTAAACTTTTTTTAAAATCCCATTCTAATAGCTAAAAATGTTGAAATACACTCCCCATAAATAATTATAAACACCTTCTAAAAATAGTGTAAAAAGGAAAAAATAGTAAGAATTTAAAATATTTCTTTAAACCACCTTTAGATAGAAATACTTAAAAATGAATAAAAATTATTTCGTTGAATTTAAGATGAGGTATTGATTTAAAATAAATGATTAATGGGAATTCTTTCTTAATGATATGGGGGTATTGGATAAATGAAATTAATGGAAATCCTTTCTTAACGTTATGGGGGTATTGGATAAATGAAATTAATGGGAATTCTTTCTTAACGCTAGATAGGAAACTATTGAAATCAATATTAAACCTAAAATTAAGCAAATAGCTAAATAAATACTTATTTTAAAATTCATAACATTCAGCAATATGTACATTTGTATAAAAGTTAATAAATACCCGCAAATAGATCCAGCTAATACTTGATTAGGGGAATGTTTACTTAAGACAACTCTACTCCACATAACTAAAGGAGCAATCAAGCCCATTAAAAATCCTAATGGATTAAAGAATATTAAAGCAGTAGCTGGACCAGTTACTCCCATAGCATGTACGCTTATTTTCCATTTTAGATTTATGAAAAAAACTATTAAAGTGTTAGTTCCATAACAAAACATTAAAGCAGTAGTTAATGGATTTGCATTTAAAAACCATAGGACAATGGCACCAGTTAAATAAATGATTACTGCAATTATAAAAGGAAAATGTCTGGAATGCCTATCTGTATAATCTCTATCGATTTCTTTATATTTGCTCCAAGATACAACAAAGAGAATTGGAAATATAGTGCCAAAAATCAATGATATAGATTCAATCAATAAGAGATTGCTATAATCAAGGGATAGATTGAATATTAAAAAAACGAATATTGCTAAAATTGGAGCTTCACAAAGGTAGGATACAGATTTAGCTATTTTATCATTAAAATCATCTGAATAGTGATTGTTCATATAATATCTCCTATTGCTGCAAAAGAGAATTTTCACCTTAGCTAGACATTTGCCTTAAGCTTTAAATTAAAGAATCAGCTAGAAAATTTCTATTGGCTGTTTTTCTATCGATAGTAATGTTTAATATTTCTATTATCTTATATTAATTTTAGCTTATAAATTTGTATAAATCCCTGTTTAATGTTTTTGTTAGTTCCTGTTTTAACAATTAATTTTAAATGTATAATAAAACATAACTATAATATCATATTGAAACTTATAATTTTTATAAAAATCTAAATTATTATTTTAACCTATAGTGATAGTTATGTCAATTAAAGAAAGTCTTGAAAAAGTTAGAGATAATGTATGGGAACTACCAAGTGATTATAAGAAGGAAATGAGGGTTCCTGGAAGATTGTATCTTGATGATGAATCTATTAAAGATATTGAAGAAGGGGCTCTTGAACAAGTGGCTAATGTAGCTTGTATGCCAGGTATTCAAGGTGCATCAATAGCTATGCCAGATATTCATTTTGGATATGGATTTAGTATTGGTGGTGTGGGAGCTTTTAATTATAATAATGGTGTTGTAAGTCCTGGAGGAGTTGGTTTTGATATTAACTGTGGAGTTAGAATGCTTAGAACCAACTTAAGTGAGGATGAAATCAAACCTAAACTTAAGGAACTTACTGAAGTTTTATTTAAAAATATTCCATCAGGTGTAGGAAGTAAAGGCCAAATAAGGCTTAAGGACAATGAAATTAATGAAGTTTTAGACTATGGTGCTTGGTGGGCTGTTGAACGTGGATTCGGTTGGGAAGAAGACCTTAAATTCCTAGAAGAAAATGGTAGGATGAAGGAAGCTGAATCTGCTATTGTTAGTGACAAGGCTAAAAAAAGAGGAATTCCCCAATTAGGTTCATTAGGTTCTGGAAACCACTTCTTAGAAGTTCAAAAAATTGATGAAATTTATGATGAAAATGTAGCTAAGGCATTTGGCCTTGAAGCGGGATCAATAGCTATTATGATTCATAGTGGTTCAAGGGGATGCGGACACCAGATCTGTTCTGATTATTTGAGGAAAATGGATAAGGCCTATAGGAATTATAAGATTAACCTTCCAGATAGGCAATTAGCCTGTGCACCTATTGACTCTAAGGAAGCACAAAGCTACTTAAAATCTATGGCTGCCGGAGCTAATTATGCATGGGCAAACCGTCAAATGATGTCTCATTGGATCAGACAATCCTTTGAGGAGGTATTCTCCCGTGATGCTGAAGATATGGGAATGACTACAATCTATGATGTTGCACACAATATTGCTAAAAAAGAGGTTCATAAAGTTAAAGGCTCTCATATGGAGGTTCTTGTTCACAGAAAAGGGGCTACTCGTGCATTTGGCCCTGGAAGACGTGAAATTCCTAAGGAATATAGTTCTGTAGGACAACCAGTTTTAATTCCTGGAACTATGGGATCAGCTTCTTATATTTTGCATGGTACTGACCTTGCTATGGAGGAAACCTTTGGTTCAACTGCTCATGGTGCAGGAAGGGTTTTATCTAGAACCGCTGCTAAAAAGCAATTTACTGCAGAGCAAATAGAAAAAGATTTAAATGCAAAAGGAATTCATGTAAAAGCGAATTCTGCTCCTGTTTTAGCTGAGGAAGCACCTGATGCATATAAGAATGTGGATTCTGTTGTTAAAACCTCTCACGATGCAGGTATTGCTAAATTAGTAGCAAAAGTTCTTCCTTTAGCAGTTACAAAAGGCTAATGTTTTCATTTAAATTATCATTAATTCTTTGTTTTTTTATTTTTATTGAGGTTGTTCTATGATTGGAATTATTGGTGGTAGTGGAGTTGAAGAGATAAGTGGCTTAGCAGAGGCATCTGAAAAAAGAATTGTTGATACTGAATATGGCTCTGTTGAAGTTTCTCTTTTAACAATCGGGGATAAGACAGTTGCCTTTTTACCAAGGCACTCTTTAGGCCATAGCTGTCCTCCCCATAAAATCAATTTTAAAGCAAACATTATGGCATTAAAGCAAATAGGGGTTAATCAGATTATAGCTACAAATGCAGTAGGCTCTCTAGATAGGGATATTGGCCCTGGATCTATTCTTATTCCAGATGACTTTTTGGATTTCACTGTAAATAGGGATAGAACTTTCTATGATGATAGAGTTATTCACATTGATATGACTGAACCTTTCTGTAATAGGTTAAGGGGAGCTATTTTAGCTAATTCTAATTCTGCTAATAAAGATTTGGTTGATGGAGGGACAATTGTTTGTACAGAAGGCCCTAGATTTGAAACCCCTGCTGAGATTAAAATGTTTAGGATCATTGGAGGAACAGTTGTTGGTATGACTACCCTACCTGAAGCAGTTCTTGCAAGGGAGAAAGAGATGTGCTATGCATCTATAGCAATTGTTTCTAATTATTCCACTTCAATTTCTAAAGAAAAATTAGGAGCTGAAGAAATCTATGAGATTATGGAAGTTAAAAAAGAGGAATTGATTAAATTAATGTATAATATAATTAAAGATTTGCCAGATGAGTATGATTGTGATTGCCATCATGCTTTAGGTGATGCAGAGATGTGATTTTTTATTCTATTTCTTTCTGATTCTTTTAACTCTTGTATATTCTTTTTAATTCTTTTAGCTTATATTGTCATTTATTTTTAAATAATTTAAGGAAATAGGGGGTTTAATCTCTATTTTTCTATTTTTTTAAAGAAATAGGGGGATTAATCTCTATTTCTCTATTTTTACACATGTTTATCAGGCTCTTTATTTCTTAATTAGGGATTACATACTCCACAAGGTGATTTTCCATCGGCTATTGCTGATTCTCTTGATTTATAGGTAATTAAATTTTTATCTTTTATTTTTTGAGCCCATTCACAGCTTGGCTTGTGGAATGAATCTGTTTTTTTGCTGGCATAGTAAAGGGTTCTATCTTCACTTTCATCATTTGAATCTGTGAGCTTTGTACTTTCATCTGAACTTTTAACTTCTGTGTTATCATTTGAACTGCTAGCTATTTGGCTTGTATCTTGGAGGTTTGTTGTGCTATTTATAGTAGTGGCAAAAAATGATAAACAAAGTGCAGTTATTGCTATAATTGCTACGATTCCAATAACTAATATTTTTTTATCCATACTTTCATTTTCCTTTTTTGAATCTTTAGAACTTCCAATTGCTTCTGTTTTATCGGATTTAAGTTCATTATTTTGAGAATATACTGGATTATGATTGATGTTTGTAATATTGACTGTTTTTGTATTGTTATACGTTTTATTATCGTTGTAAATGTTGTGGGATTTGGAATGCTGTTCAATAATGGTTTCATTATTGCTTGATGCATATTTCGGTTGTTTGTACTTTGGAATTTCAAAATCTGGATTTATATATTTTTTATAGAAATTAGTGCTTATTTTATATAGATTTTCATGGTTATGGTAGGCATCAGCCATTTCATTTTTAATTTTTTTATCATTGTGAACTTCTGCATTACGCTTTTTACGTATTCTATCATAATATTTAAGCTCATTCTTAGTTAATATTCCTTTTTTATTTAGGTCTCTTGTTCTTGTTTCTTGTGTTTCTTCACATAAGTTGTTTAATTTTTCGAATTTACAAATCTCTTTAGAGATTTTTTCTCCCATTTTTCCACATATGTGGATTGCACTCATTCCATCTCCCTCTATGATGCGCTGCTCCATTTTTCCACATTCTTCGCACCAATCGGGATATTCATCCTTTAAAAAAATAAAACAATGATCTTCCATAGAATTCTACCTCTAATCCTCATGTAAATTAATTTCATTGACCCTTTATAATTTTTTTAAGTTATTATGATTTTCATTGATTCTTTATAATTTTTTTTAAGTTATTATGATTTCATTGAGCTTTTAAGTTTTTTTAATTTTCCTATCTATTTATAATTATATTATATTTTTATAATTAATTAAATTTATTATAATTTTAGTATTTAATTATATTTTTCTTGCAATGCTGTTATAATTTTATAACAATTCTCTTATTTTATGAATTTTTTTAAGTTTAATTGGTGTCTGCTAAAATTATATTTTTTAATTTTTTTTGCAAATAAATGCATTTTAGGGCTTTTTAAAATAATTTTTATAGTTTTTAGAGACACTCTAATATTTTACTAAATGAAAAGCTTTATATCTAAGCAAGTTTATATCTTTGTTAGCATATCAACCACATAATCTAAAATTTTCAAACTATATCTTAAGCATTAAATTATAGATTTAACGAAGGGGTATAAATCTATAAGATTATGTTGTTGGCTAACACCAATAACTTACCATCAGAACTTTCCATCATTCCAATCACCTCTGTATTTCGGTTCTAAATCATCAAGGATTCTTTGTAATTTGTGCTGCTGGTCATCATTTCTCTCATGGTAATTTATTGGCTAATGGGCTTGGCGGGATTTAATTATTTAATAAGTTTAAAAGGGGGGCTTATTTTATAATTTGGGGGGGAATGCTCTTATTTAATGTGTTTTGTAGTTGAACTTTTTACCTTGAGGGGGGCTTTTTAATGAATGATTTCGCTTTAGTACAATTGATTTGGATAAAGAGGCTAGTAAATGAAACAAGTAGGATTAATACTTTAATCGAATGTAAAAAATTATCTCAAAATGATTTAAATAGATATAAATCTCTTATTTCTTCTATTGATGATTTTTCTGCATTTGTTATTAATTCTCAAAATTGGGGAGATAATAAAAGTATTTCTAAAATAGTTGATGAAGTTGAAATGGTTTTATTCCAGCATTTATATGCAAATGGATGCTTTTGAAGATGAAGAAGTTCATCTGGATTTGTCTGGAGATGATGAGGTCAATCTTAGGTTCAATAGTCCTTTTATTGAAGATAAATCCTTTGCTGTAATTGATGAGGGTGGTTTTAAATCTAATGATGATTCTAGACCTTTTAGCATGCCAGTATTGGAAGGGGATATTCTTCCAGATTCTGATAGATTGGATTTTATAGGGGGGAATATTGATTATTCTAGTTTAAGTGAGGATAATCAAAATAATTCAATTGATTCTATATTCGATATGGATGTGGATGAATCTTGTGAAATGTCTTTAGAAGAGTTCATAAGCTTAATTAGTGAAAGTCCAGAGAGTTTTTCATTTGCATTAAATCCTGAAGCATGTGGGGATGTTTTCAGTGAAGATTATAAAGTATCGTTAGAAGAATTTATTGCTAATGTCATTTATAGTTCTTCTAAAGATAAATCAGACTTTGATTTATGATTTGGATGATGATTAGTTTAATATTTTAATTATCTTCTAAATTCTTATTTTCTACTTTTATTTTAATCTCAGTTTTATTCATATTTCACTAATGAATATGTCTTCTATTTTAACATCAAACTTATGGGCTATTTTAAAAGCTAATTCAAGTGATGGATTATACTTGTTATTTTCAATAGCTACTATAGTTTGCCTACTAACTTCCAATTCATCTGCCAATTCTTTTTGAGTAATATTTTCAATAGCTCTATAGATTCTTAAATTGTTTTTCATAATCTCTCTCCTTCATCCATATATAATTTATAATTCATGTCAAGTTATATTTACTTATTGATTAATAGTATATACTTCATGTTAAATATTATTTACTATTCTTATGTATTTATATAGTATTATGAATATATATTCAAAATGTAATTGTGCTAAGTTTTAATAAATTATTTAAAAGTTTGGGATTTGAATTTTTTAATTTAATGTTTCTAAATAATTTAGAAAAAATATAAGGTTTTGTTAATATGGAAAAGGTTTTAACTTTAAAATATAGTTGTAAAGACTGTGGGTTTCAATGGAATAATCCCAAAAAAGAATACACTGCCTGTCCAGACTGTGAATCTGAAAATATTGAAATAATTAAAGGTAGCTTGAACGGTAATTTTGATGATAAGAATAAATCAATAGAACCATCAAAGCTTCAAATACCTAATGTCGGAGAAACTCCAGATTTTCCTTTAAGTGAAAGAAGGTCTTTCGGAGGGCCTGGAGGCGGTAGAGGACCATCAAAAGCATGTGAATGTCCTAAATGCGGTTATACCGCACCAAAAATTAGGGGATTTCCATGTATAAATATGAAATGTCCTGAATGTGGAACACCACTATGTGGATTTAAACATAAATGATTTAAAAAATATAAGGTTTTGTTAATATGGAAAAGGTTTTAACTTTAAAATATAGCTGTAAAGACTGTGGCTTCACCTGGATTACATTAAATGGTGAACATAGCCTCTGTCCAAAATGTCATAGTGAAAATATTGAATTTTTAGAGGAAGTAAAAGATTTAGATATTGATGCAATACTTGCTCATAATAAAAGAAGTGGGGGATGTTGTGGCTCTGCACGTGGAAAAGGCCCTTTAACTTGTGGTAAACCTATGCCTGACCATGCTAATCCAAATATGCCTCACCACAGACATGATAAGAAAACATGCTGCGGTTATAATGAATAATTAATGTTCATTGCCTCAAATTTTTATAATCTCTCCTTTTTTTTATTTTTTTTAATTTCATGGAATATTCTCATTTCATGAAATTTTTTTCTTTTTATTCTACTTTTTTTTTTTATCTGATTCCTATTTCTTCATGAAATTTTTTTTCTTTTTATTCTACTTTTTTTTTTTTATCTGATTCCTATTTCAAATCAATTCTCCTATTTATCCCATATTTAAACAATAAATTATTTATTATAAAGCTAATATAAATTAAGTTATGAGATATATTAGTTAACTGTTAATCATTTGAATTATTAAAATAGCTTAATAATTAAATTATATAGTTTGCTTAAATTATTTATATTATTTCTTTTTTGGAGGATTTTTAATGAATAAAAGTGATTTGAAAAGAGACCATTATATGTTGAAAGGTCCCCTTGCTAAGCAAGGCTATGACTGGTGGTGGCATTCTTTAACTGCATATAACAAGGAAACTGGTGAACCAAGGCCATTCTTTATAGAATACTTTGTATGTAACCCTGACCTTGCTGAAGATGAACCTACTTTAGGCCAAGACCCTAAAAACATTGAAGAAGGTAAAAAGCCTTCTTACTGTATGCTAAAGGTGGGGGCATGGGGAAAGGATCCTAAACAGATTCATAATTTCTATTCTATGAAGGACTTTGAATGTGCTAGTGATAAATTAGATTTAAAAGTTGGGGAATATAGCTTAACTGAAACTCATATGACTGGATATTGCAAAGTTACAGAAGAAGAAGCTCGTGAACATCCAGAGTATATGTGTGATGCAGGAGAAATGAAATGGGATTTGGATATTGACAAACAAATCGCTTTTAATGTAGGTTATGGTGCCAATAGCTTCTTTAGAAAATTAAATGCATTTGAAATGTTTTGGCATGCTGAAGGAATCAAAACTCAATATAAAGGCACTATCGAAATGGATGGTGTTGAATATGAAGTTATCCCTGAAAAATCATTTGGCTATGCCGATAAAAATTGGGGAGGGGATTTTACAAGCCCTTGGCTATGGATTTCCTCATCTAATTTAAGAAGTTTAATCACAGGCAAGAAACTTAATAACTCTGCCTTTGAAGCAGGTGGTGGAAAACCTAAAGCATTTGGCATTTCCCTTCCTCGCAAATTGTTAATTGGTTTCTATTATGAAGGGAAGATGTATGAATACAACTTTGCAAGGTTCTGGAATAATGTTCATGTGGACTTTGGCTTTAAGGAAGGTGAAGAGCTAAACGAATGGTTTATCAACTGTAGTAATTGGAATAGTAAACTTGAATTAAAATTATATTGTAAACGTGATGAAATGTTACTTTTCAATTATGAAGCACCTACTGGCAAAAAATTACACACCCGCCTTTGGAATGGTGGAAATGGCTATGGTGAAATTAAGTTAATGAAAAAGGATGGAACCTTGATTGACCATATAAAAATAGAAAATGCAGGTTGTGAATACGGAGAATATGATGATGATAGAACTCATAATGTTATAGATAAATAGATTTAAATCTATAGATTGAATTTTTCCTATCTTATCATTTATTCTTATGTTTTAATTTTAAGGGCAGATTCTGTGTTTTTTTATCTTATCATTTATTTTATGTTTTGATTTTTAAGCTTAGATGCTGTGTTTTTTTATCTTATCATTTATTTTATGTTTTGATTTTAAAGAGTAGATTATTATGTTATGGACTGATATAATTACATTAATTATTGTTTATCTTTATGTTGTTATCATATTCTTATTGGCAGAGAAAGTCTTAAAGACTAAAGCTGAAGTATCTCGTAAGTTTGTTCATATTATGATTGGTAATATGATATTTGCTATGCCATTTTTCTCAGATTCTTCAATTGCATTCTGGTTTATTACATTGCCTGTAACAATTGCATTGTTTTTCTTAACTGATTATTCGCCAGTAACTATTCACAATAGTATAACTGAATCTGGTCATGCTTTAGGATTATTCTTTTATGCAGGAATATGGTCAATTTTACTTTTAATATTCCCAATATTGATTGACTCTAATTTACTTTGGATTGTAGCAATGGCTATCGTTCCTTTGGTATATGGTGATGGCTTTGCAGCTCTTGTTGGTGGAAAATGGGGTACCCTTAAATACCATATATTTGGTGGAGAGAAAACTCTTATAGGTTCTCTTGCAATGTTTGTAGTAACTGCAGTTCTTTCTGTATTTGTATGGGTTATTTATAGTGCTGTAGGTTACAATATTCCAGAACTTAACGTTTGGTATATCTTGATTATTTCTGCTATAGCAACTGTTGCTGAAGCTATTAGTTATGGGGGAATTGATAATCTCACAGTTCCTTCTGTAACTGCAATTCTATATTATTTAGTTGCAAATTTCTTATAAAAGTCAAGCTTTTAGCCTTCGGCTAAAACCTTGACCAAAAATCTTAACGCACTTTGTAGTGTCTTTTTTATTTTTTACTTTTCTTA
Organism: Methanobrevibacter olleyae; assembly: GCF_900114585.1. Lineage (NCBI taxonomy): Archaea > Methanobacteriati > Methanobacteriota > Methanobacteria > Methanobacteriales > Methanobacteriaceae > Methanobrevibacter > Methanobrevibacter olleyae. Next base: position 10,981 of record NZ_FOTL01000018.1, read on the forward strand.
ATTAAGTAACTTTAGTTTATTTTTATTTTAAATTAATTGTTTAATTTTTAAGGAATTATTTTCATTTATTTGATTATTATTTAAATTTTAAATGATATTTTTGCTATTTTATCCTATTTTATATTTTTGTTTTTATTTTAAACAATTTTAAATTAAAATAACTTTTGGTTAATAAAATAGAAAACTTTATATACTATGAAGTTCAACTATTATTTAGTTACAAAAACTAACTAAAAGATTTACATTAATAATTATTGATAAATTTTTAACAAATTCTTTTAATTTTTTATTTGGTTGTCTAAATTAAATTAATTTAGTTTAAACAATTGATTAAATGAATTATTTGAATTTTACTGGAATTGATTCTTTTAATTATTTATTGATGATTAAATTGTATTTATTTGGTTGTTTAAATAAATTGATGGTCTTTAAATCTTTAGTTTAATTTTAATGTATTGTTGAAATTTTTAATTTCAATTTGTTGTATTGGGCCGGTCTATTAATTTGGACTATTGGTTAAATTCAAACATTGATTGAATAATTTTAAAATTAATTCTAAGTTTAATTGATATTTCTGTGCTATCAATGATTATTAATAATCTTTTATTAGTGTAACTGAATCACATTTATATTTATTGGAATATTATTTATTAAAAAACAAAAAGGAGTTGAAGATTATGGCTGATGTAGAAATTAAAACCAAAGTTGCAGAAACATTATCTCAAAAAGATGTTGGTAAGAATATTGCTAAATTAGATATGGAATCTATGTTTAAACTTGGCCTTAAAGATGGAGATTTAATAGAAATTATCGGATCTAAAAATACTGCAGCTATCGCAATTGCCTCTCAATCTGATATGGAAACAATTGTTAGGATAGATGGTACTACTCGTAAAAATTCAGGTGCTTCAATAGGTGAAGAAGTCACTATTAAAAGAGCAGAAGCAAAAGAAGCTAAAAAGATTGTTCTCGCTCCTATTGATGCAAGAATTAGAATTGGCGGAGATTTGAATAGGGCATTTAGAAACCAGATAATGGTTCAAGGTGACTTAATAAATACTGGAATTAAAACTCCTCAAAGAAGAAGCTCTATGGGTGGAGGATTTTTCGATGATATCTTTGACGATATGATGAATGTTCCAGGTATTGGTGCAATGAGCCAAATCAAATTAGCAGTTGTTAGTACAAATCCTGGAGGAGTTGTTAAAGTTGGACCAAACACTAAAGTAGAAATCAATGAAGAGCCAGTTGATGTTTCTAAATTAGACGGTGTTTCTAATCTTGTAGATATTAGTTACGATGATATTGGAGGCTTAAAAGAGGAGGTTAAAAAGGTAAGAGAGATGATTGAAATTCCTCTTAAAAAGCCGGAATTATTTGATAAATTAGGTATTGCTCCTCCAAAGGGAGTTTTAATGCATGGACCTCCAGGTACTGGTAAGACATTACTTGCAAAGGCTGTAGCAAATGAAAGTGATGCTCACTTTATTGTAATTAATGGTCCTGAAATCATGAGTAAATATGTCGGTGGCTCTGAAGAGAACTTAAGAGAATTCTTTGAAGAAGCAGAAGAAAATGCACCATCCATTATATTTATTGATGAGTTGGATGCTATTGCACCTAAACGTGAAGAAACTCAAGGTGAAGTGGAAAGAAGAACTGTTGCACAACTTTTAACCTTGATGGATGGACTTAATTCAAGAGGTCAAGTGGTTGTTATCGGTGCAACAAATAGGCCAGATTCCCTTGATGGTGCACTTAGAAGACCTGGTAGGTTTGATCGTGAAATCGAAATTGGTGTACCTGATAAAGAGGAACGTAAAGAAATCATGGAAATCCATACAAGAGGAATGCCTCTTGATGAAGATGTTGATTTAGATGATTTGGCGGATACCACTCATGGTTTTGTAGGTGCAGACCTTGAAGCATTAGCTAAAGAAGCAGCTATGAGAGTTGTAAGAAGAATCATTCCGGACTTAGGTGCTGATGATGAGATTCCACCTGAAGTTTTAGAAAAACTTGTAGTAACTAAAGATGACTTTAAATCTGCACTTAGAGAAATTCAACCATCTGCTTTAAGAGAAGTTCTTGTACAAGTTCCAAACGTTGTTTGGGATGATGTTGGTGGATTGGATGAAGCTAAACAAGAATTGAAAGAAGCTGTAGAATGGCCTCTTAAATATCCAGATAAATTTAAAGAATTTGGTGTAAGGCCACCAAAAGGTACTTTATTATATGGTATTCCAGGTACTGGTAAAACCATGCTTGCAAAGGCTGTAGCAAATGAAAGTGAAGCTAACTTCATTGCAATTAAAGGACCAGAACTCTTATCTAAATGGGTTGGTGAGTCTGAGAAAGGTGTAAGAGAAGTCTTTAGAAAAGCAAGACAAACTGCTCCTACTGTAATATTCTTCGATGAAATTGATTCTATTGCAAGTTCAAGAGGAGCAGAATCTGGTGATTCTGGAGTAACTAAACGTGTTGTAAATCAATTATTAACTGAAATCGATGGTCTTGAAGAGTTAGAGGATGTTGCAATTATTGCAGCTACAAACAGGCCGGATATTATTGATCCAGGTCTTATGAGGCCAGGTAGATTTGATAGACATATTAAAGTTGACACTCCTAATGAAGAGGCAAGACTTGCAATATTTAAAGTTCACACTAAGGATATGCCTCTTGCCAAAGATGTAAAACTTAAAAAATTAGCTAAAAATACCGAAGGATATGTTGGAGCAGATATTGAAGCAGTTTGCCGTGAGGCTGCAATGTTATCTTTAAGGGATAATATAGAAGCTAGCGAAGTTTCAGCAAAATTCTTCGATGAAGCTATGGAAAAAGTGAAGCCAAAAAGTGTAAGTGATGAAGAAGAGTTAATCCAATATTACTAATTGGACTAATTCCTTCATTACTTTTTCCTCCTATGATTAATGTTTTCTAAATTATTAAATCACAAATTATACCAATAACCCATAAAAATACACTATAAAACAAATCATATTTAATATATCATATAATATAAAAACACTAAAAACACCTATAATATGTGTAAATGAAATAGGTTTAATAATGAATTAAAGAATAGATTTTTTATGCCTTTTAATCTATCTTTAATTCATTATCTTGTGTTTTTTATTCTCTTTTATTTATTTATTTTTAATTCATTTTTCTGTGTTTTTTTATTCTTTTTTTATTTATTTTTAATTCGTTTTTCTGTGTTTTTTATTCTTTTTTTACTAAATTTTTTATTAAACTTCTAATTATTTTTATCATTTTTTATTTCAAAAATCTATTTATTTAAAAAATAATAAATTAATTATTAAGTTGAATTATTAATCTAAAAATTTTTAATAGATATTTGATTGTCTGATTAATTAATAAAATTGTGGGATTATTATGGATAAACATGTGATTGAAGCTTTAGGTAGAGCTAAAATAACAATTCAAGATGGAAAAGTTGTTGATATAGGGGAACCTATGATTGAATACTGCCCTTTATTTCATAAACATAGGGGAATTGAGAAATTAACAGAAGATGAAATTAGAAATAATATTCAATTTAGAATAGATGACTTTGGAATGTGTAAATCTAATCGCCAATTGAGATTAAAGGACTTTTTGTCATTTGGCATTTCTGAAATATTATCTACCTTGCTTGCTGATGAGATTATAGATTGTGCTGTAATGGTTTGTGAAGGTTGTGGAACTGTAATCGTCTCAGAAAGCGATTTAGCTCAAGGAGTAGGTGGAAGAGTTTCAGGGCTTGTTGAAACTAGTCCAATTCCAGAACTTATCAGTGAATTTTCACCAAATCATATTGTGGATGGAGAAACTGCAATAATTGATCAGGTTGAAGGATTTAAATTAGCTGTTGAAAATGGATATAAAAATATTGCAGTAACGATTGCATTTCCAGAGGATGGGATTATTATTAGGCAGCTAGAAAAAGAGTATGAAGATCTAAATGCTTATTTATTTGCAGTTCATACAACTGGCCTTTCTAGGGAAGAATCAGAGCTTATATTTGATTTAAGTGATGTAGTTACTGCATGTGCTAATAAACACTTAAGGGATATTGCTTATGAGGAAGAAATATTCTCTGTAGGTAGTTCTATTCCTATTTATGCTGGAAGTGAAAAAGGTGAAGAATTTATTAAACTAAGATTGGACAAAATAGGAGGTCCTAAAAAGAAAACAGGAAACTCTAAACATCCCTATCCTTTAATTTAATTTATTTTATTTATTTAAATCATTTTTCATTTTAGATTTTTAATGCTGCTTTTAGAGAAGTGTCCATTTATAAGCTAATTAAAATTATTAAAGAATTGATTAATTAAATGAATGTTTTTTAAATAAATATTCAAATAATTAATTGAAAAGCATAAAATTTATCTTGTGAAAAATATAAAATAAAATTGGTGAAAAGTATAAAATAAATACGATGAAAAGTATAAAATAAATACGATGAAAAGTATAAAATAAAATAGGTGAAAAGTATAAAATAAATATGATGAAAAGTATAAAATAAAACAGGTGAAAAATATAAAAAAGTGATTATGATGAAAAAATATTTGCCAAGATATACTGACCAGGAACTTAAAGAATCTCTAGAATATATGGGTGCTGTACTGATAACTGGTCCGAAGTGGTGCGGTAAGACTACAACAGCCAAACAACAATGTAGAAGTCTAAAAGAATTACAACATCCTATTCATGGAAAATCTTACTTAAAACTTGCAGACACTAATCCGATAGAACTCTTAAAAGGTGAAAAACCAATCTTAATTGATGAATGGCAAATGGCACCAGAACTATGGGATACTGTAAGATATTTGGTAGATGAATCAGATGAAGATGGACTATATGTCTTAACTGGCTCAACAATAGTAGATGAGAGTAAAATCATGCACTCAGGAGCAGGTAGGATAAAAAGAATTCTAATGCGTCCAATGAGCTTATATGAAAGTGGAGAATCCACAGGGGCAATATCATTAATTGACTTATTTGACAATGAGGATTTAAACATTGATGGTATAACATCAAATTTAACAATAACTGATTTAATATTTGCTACTTGCAGAGGTGGCTGGCCAGAATCATTAAGCAAAAAAACTAAAAAACAGCAATTGGCAATTGTATCTGATTATATAGACATAATATGCAATAGCGATATCTCAGAACTTGATGGTGTTAAACGCAGCCCTCAAAGAGTAAAGGCTATCTTAAAATCTTACGCTAGAAATATATCAACATTAGCAACTAAAAAAACACTCATGAAAGATATAAAGGCAGAATACAACGATATTTCCCTACCAACATATAATTCATATATCAATGCTCTTGAAAGATTATATCTTATTCAAAACATTCCTGCATGGTCACCTAACATCAGATCTGCAAATACCATTAGGAAATCCTACAAAAAGGAATTCATTGATCCATCAATAGCAGTGGCAAGTCTTAATCTAACACCTGAAAAACTATTAAAAGACTTTGAAACATTTGGATTTATATTTGAAAACCTATGTATACGTGACTTATTAGTTTACTCAAGTTCAGTTAATGGGGAAGTATTATATTATAATGATGATAGTGGCCTTGAAGCAGATTGCATCATTTATCTAAGTGATGGAAGATATGCATTAATAGAATTTAAATTAGGTAAGAGAGAAATTGATAAAGGAGCAGAAAATTTACTTAAATTAAAAGAATTAATTAAAAAAAGTGTAAAAAACAAAAAAATTGATTTAGAAGAACCAAGTTTTCTAGCTGTAATTACAGGTGGTGAAATGGCATACACTAGAGCTGATGGAGTGAAAGTCATCCCAATAGGATGCTTGCGATAAATGTTTTTTGGATTAGAATGCAGTATGCCCAATTATTAATAGTAATCTTCTCATTGTTTTTGATATTATCAATTGAATTTTGTGATTGCAACTATTTATTATAGTTTCATGTTCAACTAATTTTTAGAAGTAAATTACAATTTTTTAAGTAATAAATGTAAAAATATTTATATAATCAATACTAAATTATTAATTACCCTTTAGTATGATAAGTATGTGAGATGGGCAAATGTTATTAAATGAATTATTTGGAGAAAATGCAAGGATAAAAATATTGGAAGAGCTTTTAACATATGTTGATTCATTTTTAACTGCTGAAGAAATATCTAGGATGGCTGATGTTTCATCAAAAACAGTTTATATTCATATGAATCAATTAGAAGAAATTGGCATTTTAGAAGTTGAAAAAAAAGGTGCTAAAAGGTTTAAATTAAATTCTAATGATGAAAGAGTTTTGGCATTAGGATTAATAGAAGCTAATGAATTTTTAAGAAGATCAAATAAATATGAGTTATCCTTCGAGAGTAGTGAACTTAATCCTGTAGCTATTAAACAATATTCAAATTATGATGAAATTGAAGCATTGTCTGATGAAGTTCCTACTTTAGAGTTTTCAATTACATTTTAAGGGGATGTTATTATGAATGAAGAAAAAAAAGAATTGAATTTGTTTATTCCAGAAGATTTGGCAGAATATTATATTACTGGAGGAGCAATCGCTTCATCTCCCTTTGATATAAGATTAATTTTATTTAAAGATGAAATTGAAAAAAACAATGATATTTTAAATGGTCATAATGTAGGGATGATAAGAACTGCAAAAACAGAAATCATCATATCTCCTGTTGTTGCAAAGCAATTAAGGGATTTGCTTGATAAAGAATTACAGAAATATGAGGATGATTAATTTTTGATTATTTTGGAGGCATTATGATAAATATTGATGATGATCCAAAAGAGATAATCAAGGAATTATGTGAAACTGAAAAAAACATTTTATTTATTTTAGGTAAAATGAGAATTTCAGTTAAAAAGAATTTCAATGAGCATTCTCTAAAAAAGAGATTAAGCAATGATGATTTAAAGGAATATAATAAAGCATTTTCTAATTTGTGTACTAGTGGAATAATAGTTATGTATAGACCTGGAAATTTTGGAGTTTCTAAGCAAGGTCGAAGAATAACGGATGAAATTGTTGAGCAAAAAAGACAGAAGATATATTCTGATTTGAGGATTTTAATACTTCAAGTTTAATTTTGTTTAAGATATTAAAATTATTGAGGTTTTTTATGGTTGTTGTATAGGTAAAGCAAAAAATCTTCTTATGAAAAAATTTTATAAACTTAATCTGCATATAGCACTTCAGAAATATTATAGAATTTACGAATTTCATTTCTGTGATTTTCTAGAATCAATAATTTTAAATATTTCTTTTAACAAAATATAATTTAGGTCTTTGATATATGAATTTAATTTATCCTTCATTATTATTATTATTAATCATATATGTATAAGTATTTTATTTAAATCTATCAAAGACCTACTTTTTATATAGCTAAAAATACAGTTGTATTTTTAGAAATAAAACTATTTTTTAGGTGAATGAATAAAAATAGGGAATATTTAAAGGAATTTACCTATTAAAAAATTCAGACTCCTAATGATTTTTTAATCGTTATTTTATTCTTTTTTGATTATTTTAGTTAATAACTGTTGAATATTAGTTAAGTTTATATAATTTTTAAAACATATTTTTTTTTAATGAGAAGACTTAATTATAACTTTTTTTTAAGTATTTTTCTTTTTAATTTTTTTAAAATTATTTATTTTTATTAATTTTTTATATAAAAATTAAGTATTTTATCAATTTATCAATTTATCAATTTACTTAGATTATGGTGTAATTATATGGATTCAAAAAAGGAAGTAGTTCTTATATTATCTGGGGGATTAGACTCATCTACTTTATTATATAAATTATTAGATGAAGGCAAGGATGTAACTGCTCTTAGTTTCAACTATGGTCAAAAAGCAAGTATAGAGATTGAAAGGGCATCTGAAATATGCAAAATGAATGATGTGAATCATTTTGTATTTGATATACAGAATATTGTAGACTTGCTTAGCAGCAGTTTAACAGATAAAGATAATGATAATGTTCAAGAGCCAATCAACACAGTAGTTCCAAGCAGAAATACAATATTGCTTGAACTTGCAACTGCCTTTGCAATTAGCAATGAAAAGCAAGAGGTTTATTATGGTGCAATTAAAGCGGATATTGGAGATTATCCAGATACCACTCCTGAATTTTTAAAACAGATAAATGAATTAAATAAAGTTAATAATTATGAATACATTCCTATTTGCGCTCCTTTTATTAATACAGATAAAAAAGATGTTGTAAAAGAAGCTTTAAAATTGGGAGTGCCAATAGAAAAAACTTGGAGTTGTTATGTAAACAATGATGGAACTCCATGTGGTGAATGTTTTAGTTGCAGATCAAGAATAAAAGCTATTGAAGAAGCTAAAAAAGAATTAGGTATGGATTAATCAAATTAATTTATTAAATAGTTTAATTAAATAAAATTTAATTAATCCATTAAATAATTAAATTAAAAAAACTAAATCTGATTAAATTATTATAAATTATGGAGGAATAATATGTTAAGATTAGTATCAGAACATAGGATATATGGCTGTCATAAATTAAAAGATCAAGGTGGAAAATGTACTCAATGGCATGGACACCAATATAAAGTTATTTTAACACTTCAGGCACCTTATAAAGATTTAGATTACAGAAATATGATTATGGACACTTATGACATTGAAGCGATCTTCAATGAATTCATTGGTGTGGATCATTTAAATTTAAATGAATTTATGGATTCTGAAAATCCTACTATGGAAGAAATGAGCAAATTCTTCTATGACGGATTAAAAGATAAGATTGAATGTTTAGTAAGTGTCGGAGTTTATGAAACTCCAGAAACTGGCGTAACTTATACTCCAATGGAATAGTTATAAAGTTTTAGGGTTAATATTTATTTTAGTATGGATTAGTTTTCTTTATTATTTATTGCAAATTAATATTTTTTAAATTAGGTGATTAAAATTTGCAAATTAATATTTTTTTAAAGTAGGTGATTAAAATTAAAGTTAGTGAAATCTTCACATCATTTCAAGGAGAAGGGCCTTATGTAGGAACTCCTGCTACTTTTTTAAGATTGTACGGCTGTAATTTAAACTGTGAGTGGTGTGATACTGATGTTTCTACTTATGAAATATTATCTGTTGGGGATGTTTGTGAAATTCTAATAAGTCAAATGGAATTTAACAATATCAAAACATTAATCATAACTGGTGGAGAACCTACTTTACAAATGGATGAAATTAAAGGCTTAATTAAAGAACTTCCAAAGGATATCAAAATTCAATTAGAAACTAATGGTTCTATTTTTGATTATATTACTGAAATAGAATATGTAATTAGCCCAAAAGAAAACAAAGAAAAAGTATTTGAAAATTATTATAAATATGAAAATACATTCTTTAAATTTGTTATTAGCTCTCAAAAGGATATAAATGAAGTAATCTCATTAAAAAATAAATATAATTATAATAAAACAATTTGGCTACAGCCTGAATTTAGTCAAGATATTGAAATTACTAATTTGCTTAGGGAGAATTTCCCTCGCCTAGAGAATGTAAAACTATCTGTTCAAACTCATAAGTATTTAAACCAACGGTGAGTTTATATTACTATGGATTATATATAACTTATCTCAGTTACCTTAAAAATGTACTTATATTATTAAAATAAATATATTAATAAATATTAATAATTTGTTATTTTAAATTGAGCTTTGTATTTTAAAATTTAAGTGTGGAACTATGTATAAAAAAATTTTATTACCAACTGATGGATCCGAATACTCTGTACGTGAAATTGAAAGAGCTACTAAGCTATTGGCAGAAGATGGTGAAATTATTATTCTTTCTGTTGCAATGGAATTAAGAAAAACGGCCTTTCAAAGAAGCAAGGACATTGATAAAGCTAATAAAGAAGCTCTTAAAGAAGCTAATGATAATGTTAAAGCAATGAAAGAAGGTTTTGATGATAGTGTTAATGTAAAAACTAAAGTTGTTGTAGGCTTCCCTGCAGAATCAATTAATGAAGTTGCAGAAGAAGAAGGCTGTGATTTAATTATCATTGCTTCCTCTGGTAAAAGTGGACTTAAGAAATTTGTTATTGGTAGTGTTGCAGAGAGAGTACTTAAAGACTCTGAAAAAGATGTTTTATTAATTCATAATTAAATTAATAAATCATTCATTTTTTTTTTAATCTTTGTTATTTGTTGTTGTTTTTTTTTTCAAATGTTTTTATTTTTTTAATCTTTGTTATTTGTTGTTGTTTTTTTTTCAAATGTTTTTATTTTTTTAATCTTTGTTATTTGTTAGTATTTTTTTAACTTTTTATTTCTATTTCTTATCTTTTTTATTTCTATTTCTTATCTTTTTTAGTTATTTTTAGTTATTTTTAGTTATTTTGACTTGTTTTTAGCTATTTTTGATATCACATACTTTTTATACTTAATTAGTTACAAAATATTTAAATATTTATTTAAGTATAATCATTTTGTAGATAGTTTACTATGAGATTAAGATTTTATTAGTTTTTTTTTATTTTTTTTATTTTTTTGTATTAATTAATTTTAGTTTGATTTCATAGTAATTATTTAAAAAGATTTAAAATTGCTAAGATTTAATAAAATTAGAGGAGTGATATTATGGTAGATAAAAAACCTACTGCTGATACTTGGCCTGTTGTTAGTGGAGATTATATTGTAGGAGACCCAGAAAGCCCTATTGCTGTAACTACTTTAGCTTCTCACAATGAAGATATTCCAGCTGCTGCTGGAGCTGCTATTGCGGGGCCTTGTAAAACTGAAAACCTTGGTATTGAAAAAGTTGTAGCAAACATTATTTCAAACCCAAACATCAGATTTTTAGTTCTTTGTGGTGCTGAAGTGCAAGGTCACATTACTGGTCAAAGTTTCCAAGCATTACATGAAAATGGTTGCGACCCTGAGAAGAAGAAAATCACCGGAGCTACTGGTGCTATTCCATTCGTAGATAACCTTCCACTGGATGGTGTAGAAAGGTTCCAACAACAAGTAGAACTTGTTAGTATGATTGATAATGAAGATGGTGGAGCAATCACTGCTAAAGTTAAAGAATGTATAGAAAAAGATCCGGGTGCTTTAGAAGAGGATGCTTTGCTAATTAATTTAGATGAAAAAAGCAGTAAAGAAAGTGCAAAATTGAATGTATCTTCTAGAAATGAAGATGTAGAAATAGATGCCGAAGCATAATTTATTTTTTTATGTATTTTGTGATTGTAAAAAAGTTTAGGCTTAAAAATAAAAATTTATTATTTATTTATAAATAAAATAATTAAAAATAAATTTAAACCTATAAAATTTTACAGTCCCTTTATTTTTTATATTTTTTAGTAGTTTTAACTATCCCTATTTTTTTAGTAGTTTTAACTATCCCTATTTTTTTAGTAGTTTTAACTATCCCTATTTTACATGGTTTTTTCTTTTTTTAGTATTTTTAGCTATCCCTATTTTTTATAACTAATAAAATGATTTAAATGAGGTATTTTGGGAATATATTACTTTTTACTTTTATTTTTTTATAACATTTATAGATTTATTAGAAATGGTATTAACTTGATTTTCCATTTTTTCTTTTTGGTCTCCAGTTAACCCTTCAAAGAGAATTTTATCGAATTCTTCAAATATTTTCATACATTTTTCAAATGTTTTCACTCCTTTTTCTGTTAAATGTAAATTACGGCGAGCATTATTCTCTTTGTCAATGGTTTTATAGACTAATTCCTTTTCTTCCAATTTTTTAAAAGTTTTTGTAATATTTGCTTCTGAAACATTTAATCCATTTGCAATTTTTCTTTGGCTAATTCCATCTTTATAATAAATCCTTGATAAAAACATGGCTTCTGCAGGATTAATGTTTAGATTTTTACTTTTACTTTTAAAAAAATCTTCAAATCCCTTTCTCATATTATACCAAGAATTTAAAAAACTTTTTTCATGATTAAAAACGGAATCTTTTTTCATATTATGCCTCCTACTATTGTATTTATATATTAAGTTTTTAATATATATAAATTTATTGATGAATTTGAATATATACATAATTAAATGGAGATTTCATACTTTAATGTATAATTTTATTCATTTTTAATAATTATTTATTTTAAATAAATTTTATTATATTACAATTTTGTTTACTTATTATTGATATATTCATTGATTATTATTAGATTTTTATATCTTGTTTATTAATTTATTTAGTAATTTTTTATTTTTTTAATTATCATTAACTTAATTAAGCATGAATCGATTTTAAGAATATCTTTAAATATTTGATTTTAGAATATTATGGAGCTTTTATTATTTTAAATTGGAATTATTAAATCAGTAAAGATTTAATGATAAAATATATTTAACTTGTAAATCTAATTATAATTAATTATTTTTTTATTTTATTAATTGGGGTATTTTCATGGATAGGAATAAAATAATAGTAAAAACTAGTGTTATTGGGATAATGGTAAATTTAATTCTTGTTGCATTTAAAGCAACTATTGGAATAATGGTAAATAGTATTGCAATTACATTGGATGCAGTAAATAACTTAACTGATGCTTTATCTTCGATTATTACTATTATTGGAACAAAATTAGCAGGTAAGGCTCCAGATAAAAAACATCCTTATGGTTATGGTAGGATAGAATACTTTTCATCTGTAATAATATCTGTTATTGTTTTATTAGCAGGTATAACTGCTTTAGAGGAATCATTTCCAAAAATATTTAATCCAGTTCTTGCAGATTATAATTTTGTTTCAATTTTCATAATTGCTGTAGCTGTAGTTGTTAAATTCCTTTTAGGAAGATATGTGAAAGATAAAGGAAAAGAGATAAATTCCCAATCATTAGTTGCATCTGGTAGTGATGCATTGTTTGATGCAATTCTATCGTTGTCTACAGTAGTAGCTGCTATTATTAGTTTAATTTGGAACATTAGTTTGGAAGGTATCCTAGGAACTATAATTGCACTTGTTATTATAAAAGCAGCTATTGAAATGTTATCTGAAACATTAAGTAGTATGATTGGTACTCGTGTAGATAGTGAGATAACTGATAGGCTTAAAGAAACTGTTAAATCATTCGATGAAGTTTTAGGAGCTTATGATTTGGTACTGCATAATTATGGTCCAACACAATTGATGGGTTCTGTACATGTTGAACTTAAGGATAATATGACTGCAAGAGACATACACAAGCTAACAAGAAAGATTCAATACCATATAAACAATGAATTTGGGATTGTTTTAACTGTAGGTATATATGCATCTAATACAGATAAGGAATTTGGAAAAATTAAAGAGGATCTTATAGAAATTATTAAAAACTATCCGGAAATATTGGAAATGCATGGTTTTTATGTGGATGATGATATTAATTTGATTACTTTTGATATTATTGTTGATTTTAATGCAAATAGCCATAAAGTAAAAGAGAAGGTTTTAGAGGAAATTAGAAATAAATATCCAAACTATCAATTTGATGCATTATTAGATGCAGATTACAGTAATTAATTTCACTAGGATTTTCATTGTTTTCATTATTTTCTAATTATTCTTTTTTTTAAATGGCTTTAACAATTTATCTAATTCTAATCATTAAAACAATTCCTTAATTATTTTATTTTTTATTTAATTCAATGGGAAATATTATTTGATTCTAGGAGAGGTATTTTAATTTTTTTATAAATAATCTGGATAAATAGCTTAGAAAAGTAGTATTTAAAATAAGAAAAAAATAAATTATGGGGGAGCTTTAATAGCTCTCCCTTTATTATTTATTATTTATTTTTTAGTTATATTGCAGTCCATCCACCGTCAATACAGATTAATTGGCCTGTACAGTAACTGGAAGCATCGGATGCTAAGTAAATTGCAATACCATCCAATTCACCAGGTTCACCTAAACGGCCTGCTGGACAGTATGCTTTAATAAGATCCATAAATCCGTCTAATGCTATGGAATCTTCGGTTAATTCAGTTGCAAATACTGCTGGGCCAATTGCATTTACAGTAATGTTGTATTGTGCCCATTCAACAGCTAAATCTTTAGTTAAGTTCATCACTCCACCTTTTGCAGAGGAATATGCACTAATTCCTCCTCCAGGGAAGATTACTCTACTGTGGATAGAACCAATGTTGATGATTTTACCGTAATTTTGTTTAATCATGATTTCTCCAACAGCTTTACACATATAATATACACTGCTTAGGTTAATGTTTATGATACTATCCCAGTTTTCTTTAGGCTGGTCAACAACCATTAAGTTGTTTCCAATACCTGCTGCATTAACTAAAATATCAATTCTTCCATAAGCATCCATTACTTTTTGAACAGATTCTGCAATGTTGTCTACATCACTAACATCAGTTACTGCATAGATGACTTCGCAGCCATATTCGTCTTTTAATATTTTAGCATTTTCTTCTAATCTGTCTTCTCTACGAGCGAATAATGCCATTTTTGCACCTTGGCTTGCGAAAGCCTGAGCAATTTGCCAACCTAATCCTGATGATGCTCCAGTAACAAGTGCCACTTTATCTTTAATGTCGAAATAGTTTTTCATTTTAAATCTCCTAAAAATTTTCCAACTTTTGTTGGTTATATAATAATTTAGTTTTTCAATTATTTAAATATATGTTTATTCATTTTTTTCAAAGTTAAAAAAGATAATATCCTTAATTTATTTAGTTTGATTAAATTTTGTTCATTTATTTTATATTATGCTATTCAAAGATTATTTTTAATAACTTTATTTTTTTAGGCTGTCAAAAATTTATAAATTTTTCTAAACTTTTTTTAATTTTAGCATATTGGAGCTATTTTTATTTTTTTATTTTTTTTAATGCAGTGATACATTTGTTTTTTTATTTTTTTTAATGCAGTGATATATTGTTTTTTTATTAACTTTTTTAAAATATAAAAAATTAATTAAATGAGTAATTACAAAATTTTATATGATAAATTATTAAGTTTAGTAAAACTATTGTAAAAAGGTGCTTTAATGACACAGATGACTGAGGCAAAAAAAGGTAATATTACACCTGAAATGAAAGCTGTTGCTGAATTTGAAAAGGTAGATGTAGATAAGATCTTAAAGGGACTTGCAAATGGAACTATTGTAATTCCAAAAAATATTGATAGAGAAACAAAAGCTTGTGGTATTGGTCAAGGATTATCTACTAAAATTAATGCAAATATAGGTTCATCAAATCAAATTGAGGAGATTGATTTAGAAATTAAAAAAGCGAAATTAGCAGTTGATTTTGGTGCAGATGCAATAATGGACTTAAGTACAGGTCCTAAATTACTAGAATTCAGAGAGAAAATTATGGATTCTGTAGATGTTCCTATAGGAACTGTTCCTATTTATGAAGCAGGAGTTATTAAATTAAATAACGGTAAAGAAATCATTGATATGGATGAAGATGATATATTTAATTCAATCATCCATCAGGCTCGTGATGGTGTTGATTTTATGACGCTTCACTGTGGTATTAACTGTGATCTAGTTGATAAACTACAAAAAGCTAAAAGAATGATGGGTATTGTAAGTAGGGGAGGAACTTTCCTTGCATCATGGATTCTACACAATGAAAAGGAAAACCCATTATATGCTAACTATGATTATCTTCTTGAAATTGCATTAGAGCATGATATTACCCTTTCTTTAGGTGATGGACTGCGACCAGGCTGCCTATCTGATGCAACGGACACTTCTCAAATTCAAGAGCTGGTTACTTTAGGAACACTTGTAAAAAGAGCTCAAGAGCTTGGAGTTCAAACGATGGTAGAAGGTCCGGGGCATGTTCCATTAAATCAAATAAAATCAAATATGGAAATACAAAAGACATTATGTCATGGAGCTCCATTTTATGTTTTAGGCCCAATTGTTACAGACTTAGCACCAGGTTATGATCATATTACCTCTGCTATTGGAGGAGCTATTGCTGCTTCAAGTGGAGCTGATTTCTTATGCTATGTAACACCTGCAGAGCACTTATCCCTACCTTCATTAGAAGACGTTAAAGAAGGTGTGGTTGCAAGTAAAATCGCTGCTCAAGCTGCAGATCTTGCTTTAGGTTTAGAAACTGCATGGGATAAAGAAGTAAAGATGGCAACTGCAAGGAAAAATTTTGATTGGGAGGGCCAATTCAATCTGGCTTTTGATAAAGCTAAAGCATATCATTATAGAAATAAATGTGAACTTAAAGATGATGAAATGTGTTCAATGTGTGGAGAATATTGTGCAGTTAAAATAGCTAAAGGAGACTTTTGATCAATACTTACCTTTCAAATATTATAACTAACGATTTTTAAATAGTTTAATTTAGGGGATTAAAATGAAATATGGGGAACTTGTTAAAGTTTACGAGGCATTAGGTGCAACTACAAAAAGATTAGAAAAAAGAGATATTTTAGCAGATTTTCTTAAAACTGTTGATGTTGAAGATTTAGAAAAGATTACTTTAATGGCTTTAGGGCGTGTTTTTCCTTCTTGGAGTGAAGATGAACAGGGTATTGGTGATAAGCTAATCATGAGGGCTGTTGGAGATGTTGTAGGAGTATCGGTAGAATTAGTTGAAGATGCTGTTCGTGATGAAGGGGATATTGGAGCTGCTGCAGAGAAATTATACGCTAAAAAGACTCAAATGACATTTTTTTCACAAGCTTTAACTGTTAACTTTGTTTATAATCAACTAAGAAAATTAAGCACAATATCTGGAAGTAGATCTACTACTCGTAAAATTTCTAATATTCTTGAGCTTTTGTCCTCTGCTTCAGCAATTGAAGCTAAATATATTTGCAGAACTATTTTAGAAGAGCTTAGAATTGGTGTAGGGGAAGGAATTATTCGTGATGCAATATCCCTTGCCTTTGATATTGATAAAGCAGTTGCTGAGCGAGCTCATATGTTAACAAATGATTTAGGTCTTGTTGCAAAAGTAGCAAAGGAAGAAGGTGAAGAGGGACTTAAAAAATTAACATTGATTCCTGGTAGGCCAGTAAAACCAATGCTTGCACAGTTATCTGAAGCTATTGATATAAGTATTGAAGAAATGGGATGTGCACTTTGTGAGACAAAATATGATGGGTTCCGTACTCAGTTCCATAAGAATGGTGATGAAATTACTTTATTTACTCGTCGCTTAGAAAATGTTACATTGGCATTTCCTGATGCAGTTGAATTAATTAGGGAAGGGCTTCCAGATGAAGATTTTATTGCAGAGGGGGAAATTATAGGTTTTAAAAATGGTAAACCTCAGCCATTCCAAAGTGTATTACAAAGGGTTAGAAGAAAATATGATATTAAAGAAACTATGAAAAATGTACCTATAAAAATCTTTTTATATGATTTGCTTTACTTTAAAGAGCCAACAGTTGATGAGCCAATTATAAAACGTAGAGAAATCTTGGAGAGTATTGTAGATTCCTCAAATCCAGAACTAAATCTTAGTGATATTGTTAAAGTAAGCCCTGAGAATATAGGGGATGCAGTAGATTTATTTAATAAATCAATTGAAGGGGGACATGAAGGAATAATGATTAAAAACTGTGCAGAACCATATATTCCGGGAATTCGTGGCAAAAAGATGTTGAAATTTAAAGCAGAACCTGAAACATTAGATGCTGTTGTTGTTGGAGGAGTGAAAGGAATTGGTAAAAGGGGAGATTTCATAGGTTCTTATGAAATAGCTCTTCGTGATGAAAATGACCAGTTACAAACTATTACTCATGTAGGAACAGGCCTTTCTGATGATGACTTAGCAAATCTTACTGAAAAGATGGAAGAGCTTAAAATCACTGAGAGGGGAACTCGTATAACTGTTCATCCAAAAATTATTTTTGAAATTGCATATAGTGAGATTGTAAAAAGCCCAGAATACTCAGCTGGTTACTCTTTACGCTTCCCAGTTGTAAAAAGAATCAGAACAGACAAAGGATTAGAAGATATTGATACAGTTGAAAGATTAGAATCAATGTTTAATGGCTAATATTTTTAAATCCATTTTTTTTATTTTCTACTTTTTTTAATTTTTATTGAGTTAATTTATTTTTTATTTTCTACTTTTTTTAATTTTTATTGAGTTAATTTATTTTTTTACTTTACTTTATTTTTTTAATAAACTTTATTTTTCTATTTTTAATTTACTTTTCTATTTCTAATTCATTATTCTATTTTTAATTTATTTTCATATTTTATGGAATATTATTAACTTTTTATAATTTTATAGTTTAATTATAATCTTATTTCTAATTTTAAGAAATATTTATATCTTATTAGTTTAATAAATCTATTTAAGTCCTTAATTTATTTTTTAAATAGATTAATTTTATAAATATCTTTTTGAGGTGGTATTATTCAAATTACAGATGAAAAAATATTTAAAATTGCATTGATTACATCTCTTATGGGGATTATTGGGATGTTGGTTTTTGCATCATATATTGAACCAAAAGAAATACAAATAAAAGAGATTACAAGAGACAATATTGGAGAAACAGTAGCTATTACAGGGGTAGTTGAATCTATAAAAGAATCATCAAGTGGCAGTTCTTGTTTTATAGAATTGAATGATGGAACAGGTAAAATAAATTTAATAATTTTTGAATCAACACTAGTTGAACTTAAAGAAGCAGGTAATGATTTAAATAGTTTTAAAAATCATAAAGTGAGGGTCATTGGCAGTATAACTGAATATAAATCTTCAATGGAGTTAATTTTATCTAATTCAAATTCGATTAAACTAGTTTCTTAATTTATCTTATTTATTAGATTAAATTTCTTTCTAATTTCTTATATGATATTAAATTTCATAATTGCTACATTCATATAGCTTATAATTATTTTAATTGATTTTTATTATTGTATTTTTAGTTATAATTATTTTATTTTTTTACAGCTAAAATGAAGTTTTAGAGATTCAAGTTTAATATTAATGAAAGAACATAATATTGAAAATCTTCTTAGCTTTGATTGGAAATTCAAAGAAATTGAATATATTAATTTAATCATGGGATAAGTTTATTTTTTTTTTTTTTTTTTTTAATTTGTATGGGATAAGTTTTTTTTAATTTTTGTGGGATAAGTTTATTTTTGATAAAGTATTTAAACTTTATAAACAAAAATATATTTAAATTTAAGAAACTTTTAACTTACTTAGTATTTAATTAATTATTAATTTTATAAGGTCATAAAATGGTAAAAAAAAGATTATTTGGTACATTTGGTGTAAGAAGAACTGCAAATGATGTTTTAACTCCTGAATTTGCATCACGTCTTGCTGCAAGTTATGGATCTATTGTTGGAGGAACTATAGCTATTGGTGGAGATACAAGAACAAGTACTCCAATGCTTAAATATGCAATCACTGCAGGATTGCTTTCTTCTGGCTGTGATGTTGTAGATTTAGGAACTCTTCCTACTCCTGCTATTCAGTATGCTGTAAGAAATTATTATGATGGAGGTATTATTGTAACCGCTTCTCATAATCCTTCAAAAGATAATGGGCTGAAATTTGTAGATGAGTTTGGTATAGGTACTTCTGATGATATGGAAATTGAAGTTGAGAAACTATACTTCGACTCAGAACCTAATCGTGCATCTTGGGATAAAATTGGGGATGTTTTCACTAATGATACTATAATTAAAGAGTATATTGCAGAAACATTAAAAAGAGTAGATGTAGAATCTATTAGAAATAGAAAACTTAAAGTTGTTCTTGATTGTGGTTCAGGGGCAGGTTCTTATACAGCTCCATATATTCTTAAAAATTTAGGTTGTGAACTAACAACAATTAATTGTCAAGCAGACGGATTCTTCCCAGGAAGAGATCCAGAGCCAATTGAAGCAAACCTTCAAGATTTAATTAATACTGTGAAAAAATTAGGTGCTGATATTGGCCTTGCTCATGACGGTGATGCAGATAGAACCATTTGTATTGATGATAAAGGAAACTTTGTTTTAGGTGATAAAACCTTTGCACTTGTTGAAAAACAAATGTTAAAAGAAAATGGAGGAGGTATTATTGTAACTACTGTAGCTACTTCTCAAGCTATTTATGATATTGCAGAGGAGTACAATGGTGAAGTAATAGCTACTGCTGTTGGCGATTTACTTGTTGCAAGGGAACTTAAAGATACTGATGGTTTATTTGGTGGAGAAGAAAACGGTGGTTTAATTTTCCCAGATTTTATCTATGGAAGGGATGCAGCTATGACTGTAGCAAAGATACTTGAAATTCTTGTTAAAGAGGATAAACCATTATCTGAACTTGTAGCAGAGCTTCCAGTTTATTATCAAGAAAAATTAAAAATCAGTTGTCCTGATGATTTAAAAGAAGATGTAATGGATAAAATAGCAGATGAGATTAAAGAAACTACTGATTTTGAGCTTGATACAACTGATGGAGTTAAAATCTTGAAAGATGATGGTTGGGTAATTATCAGACCTTCTGGTACTGAACCAATCTTTAGATGTTTTGCTGAATCTGATTCTCAAGAGAAAGCAAATGAAATGGCTAATTGGGGAATTAGCTTAGTGGAAAAATATAAAAACTAAACTATAAATGAAGATTTTAAAAATTTCTATAAGAGCTATTATTAATAGCTTTATTTCCCTGAGGCTCAATCAAGTCCTCCTTATATAACTTTGCCAGTTGAACAAGCGGGAACTCCTACAATTAACTATGAAACATATTCTTATGAACCAATTAATGGAACCTATAATTTAATGGATAAATTTGTTAATGTAGTTGATAATTTAGATTTTTAACTCTTTTTTAAAACTTTTTTATTTTTATTATTTTACTTTTACTTTTTTAATTTTTTTCAAAGAATCTATCTTTAATTTACTTTTAATTTTTTGCTAGGAATTTATATTTTATTCTTTTTAATTTTTTACTAAAAATTTATATTTTATTATTTTAGTTTTAAGTATTATTAAATTATAGTTATATATAGTAAACCTATTTTTAATTAATCAATACTTTAATTAAATTAATCCAAATCAATTTTTTATTTTTTATCATTGTCCTAATACACATAATTAATTATTAAAAATAGTTAAAATCAATTAAAATTATTAAAATATAATAAAATATAGTATTAAATTTGGATTATTAGAAATAGTTAAATGCTAAAATTACATATTGTCAAGACATTCCATTTTTAAAACTCTTGCATCATCATTTGATGGGTCTAAAGCAAGAACTTTAGTAAAAAGGATTTCAGCTTCATCAAATTTATCAAGCTCCATTAAAACCACTCCTTTGTTTAGAAGGAAAGATGTGTTTTTTGGTTCAAGCTCAATAGCTCTGTCATAACATTTAATAGCTTCTTCAAAACGACCAAGATCAAGTAGCGCATTACCTTTTCTATTTTGTGCAGATGCATCTATTTCAGAATCTTCTAAACATAATTCTAAAGCTTTATCATAGGATTTTAATGCTTCTTCAGGTCTTTCCATATCAGTTAAAACATTTCCACGTGCATTCCAGACTTCGGGATTAGAATCATCTATTGTAATTAATTTATCATAAACTGCTAAGGCTTTATCAAACTCTGCTAGGATTTCTAGAATAAATCCTCTCCAATAAAGAACTATGGGGTTAGTTGGATTAGCATTTAATGCTCCATCACTTGCAACTAAAGCTTCTTCTACCTTTCCAGAGTTAAGCATAGCTATTGCCTTATTGTTCCAAATGTATTCATTACTTCCTTCAAGCTCTAAAGCTTTATCATAACATTCAATAGCTTCATCAAAACGGTCTAATCTACTAAGATTGTCTCCTTTTTTATTTAAAAGATAAACATCATCAGGATCTATTTTTAAAGCAGCATTATAACATAATGCAGATTTATCATATTTTCCTGTATCAAATAGAATATCTGCTCTTTGAGTAATCATCTCTTTTTGATCTATTTTTTCTCCTTTCCATTTATTGATGTCTAATTTTTCAAAATAAATAACTTGGAATAGGTCATCATCTGAGATTCCATTGGGATACATTTTTTTAAATTCCCTAATCATTTCACGAGAATCTTCGTATCCTTCTTCTTGAGCTAATTCCTCATTATTTTTTATTTCTTTAAAGGGAAGGGTTTTAACATCAATAACTTCAGCTTCAAAAATTTTCTTTTTTTCTTTAGAAGCTAGGTTCCAATAGCAATGAAGTCTATCTCCTACTTTTAAAGGTGTTTTCCATAATTTCCTTATAGTCATAGCTTTTTTATTGGTAATTATATTGATATTTTGACTTCCAAAGGACATTATTGGCATCTTATCACCTTTTTTGGAGAATTTTATTAAAAAAGAGTTAATAAAATAATTTAAAAATTGAATAAATTATAGAAAAAATTAAAATTAAATTAAGATTACTTTTTCTATTTTATATATTATTATCTTTATAGAAAAATTAATAAACTTATCTATTTAATTTTAATAAATTTTTAAAATAACTTATTAGTTTAAACAGATAAAATTTTAAAAATAGGCATTTTATAGGGATGATATAATAATTTATTAGTTTAAACTAATAAGTTATTTTAAAAATAGATATTTTATAATGCTAATATAATAATTAATTAAATTTAAACGCTTTTTTGACCAAATTCTGCAGTTTTCACATTTATATTTTGGTTTGGATGTAATTTTTTAATCTTTTTAGCAATATTTTCCATATCATGAGGATTTGGTTCTTCTGCTTCTGCTAAAGATTCATCTAAAACACATCTATTTCTAAATTGTTGTAAGGTGTATAAATCACAATCTACTTCATTAGCTATTGTAAATAAGTCTTCTTCTTTAAGTAATGCTGGACAATAGGTAGTTCTGCATTCTAAAATGACATCTTCATGTTCATTTACAATTTTCATACATTCTCTGACTTTATCTCCAATATCTGCTTTAATTATTTCATTATACTTATCGGATGGAGCTTTAACATCCATAGCGACATAATCAACTAAATCTAAATCTAGGATTTTTCTTAATCTATCTGGATAGACACCACTTGTATCTAATTTAGTCTTAAGACCAATTTCTTTAACATATTTAAAGATTTCAATTACATCTTCATATTGTACTAAAGGTTCGCCACCAGATATTACAACAGCATCAATAAATAGTGCAGAATCATCGATTTTTTCATAGATTTCTTCTAAACTAATTTCAGTTCCCCTTTCTAATATTTCACTATTGCTACAGTAAGGACATTTAAGAGGACATTTTGCTAAAAATATTACAAAAGACATATTTTTAGGATATTCAATTGATGAAGTAACTGTTGCACTGTATTCCATTTTATCAAAAACCTATAAAATCTTTTAATTCTTTTTCATTGCTTTTATTTTTATTACTTTTATTTTTATTAATTTTATTTTTATTACTTTTATTTTTATTTTTATTATTTTTATTATTTTTATTATTTTTATTATTTTTATTGCTTATTTTAATCATCATTTATTGATTTATTCATTTAGAATTTCTTTCATAACTTCAATGAATTTTTTGTCTTCTTCTAATGTACAAATGCTTATTCTAATATAATAATCATCTAATCCTTTAAAAGAGCTACAATCTCTAACAATCATTCCTCTTTTCATAAACTCTCTTGTTAACTCTGCTGCTCGAAATCCAGTATTATGGATATCAATTAAGATAAAGTTAGAATAGGATTTATAGGCTTTTACAGATTTCATTTTAGATATTTCATCATATAAGAAATCCCTACTTTCAATTCCTTTTTCAATTGACTCTTCAATATATTCACTATCTTTTATTGTAGTTAAAGCAGCTATATAAGAAAGCTTTGTAAGTGAGAAAACAGGTTTAATTCTGTGCATGTATTCAATAATCTCTTTAGTTGAAATGCCATAACCAATTCTCATACCTGCAAGGCCCATTACTTTAGACATGGTTCTAATGATGAAGATATTATCATATTCTTCTAAAAGGTTTACATTATTTGTTTTTGAGTATTCA
The DNA here is from genome assembly GCF_900114585.1 of Methanobrevibacter olleyae. Taxonomy (NCBI): domain Archaea; kingdom Methanobacteriati; phylum Methanobacteriota; class Methanobacteria; order Methanobacteriales; family Methanobacteriaceae; genus Methanobrevibacter; species Methanobrevibacter olleyae. The sequence continues at coordinate 34,991 of NZ_FOTL01000018.1, forward strand.
AAGTATGCTTCATCTATTACAACTATTGCATCACATACTCCGCCTTTAGATTTATTTGTTTTATTTAAGATTGCTCTAAATTCATCCTGGCTAATTAATCCACCGGTTGGGTTATTTGGAGTGCATAAAAATAAGATCTTTGTTTTTTCATTGATAGCATCAAGTACAGAATCTAAATCCAAAGTATTGGTTTTGAGATTCCATTTAGCATAATGGGGAATTGCACCATAGGGCTTAAATAAAAATTCATAATACATATAAGAAGGTAAAGGGACTATAAATTCATCTTTCTCTTCAATAAAAGTTTTTGCTAAGGTATCAATAAGCTCATCTGCTCCATCTCCGCCGATGATTATTTGCTCTTGTTTTACATCGGAGTATCTTGCAAATTCTTTTTTAAGTTCTTCTAAATCAGATTCCGGATATCTGTTAATGTTTTTAAGTTCTGCTTCAATAGCCTCTTTTACTTTTGGAGATGGTCCCCATGGGTTTTCATTAGATCCTAATTTGATGATATCTTCTTTTTTCACTCCGAATTCTTGTGCAATTTCTTCTTTGGATCTTCCTGGAACATATGGGTCTAATTCTTCCACTGCATTACGTACTTTCATTATTTTTCCTTCTTTAATAATAAATCTTTAATAATAAGTTTCTTAAATAGTAATTCTCTAAGGATGGTTATAATTTTTAATTTCTTTAAAATTTAATTCATTAAAAGTTAGATCATACTAATAATTATATGATTTTAATAGCTATTAAATCTTAATAAAAATAAAAAAAACTTATTTATTTAGCTAAATCTTTTAAGTATTAATTATTTTATTTTATTTTTAATAGTTATTTAAATATTTTAAAAAAAAGTAGATGAATAGATGATTTATTCATCATATTCATTTGCAAGTTCAACATAGTGTTCTGCATTCCAAAGAATGTGCTCTCTTTGTTCTTGACTAGTTTCTTTAATGAATTTTCCAGGAACTCCTAAGATTAAACTATTTTCTGGAAATTCCTTATTTTCACCAACTACTGCACCAGCACCTACGATTGAATTTTTACCAATTTTAGCACCATCTAATACAGTAGCATTCATTCCTATAAGGACATTGTCTTCAAGAACACATCCGTGAACTACAGCGCAATGCCCTACAGATACATTATCTCCAATTTTAAGAGTTAAGCCTAAGGAGGAATGTAAGACACAGTTGTCTTGGATATTAGTATTTTTACCAATTCTTATAGGGCCTGAATCTCCTCTAATTATTGCTCCATGCCAAATAGAGCAATTTTTACCAATTTCAACATCACCGAATACTTGTGCACCAGGGAATATTTTTACGGGTTCATCGAGTTTCATAATATACTCCTTTTTTAGTTTTTTTTATTAATTATGATAAATTAATAAGTTTATTTTGGGTTATGGACTCCTCCTAATGGGACTTGTCCTGTTTCTTTTTTATTTTGAATAATATGTTCTTGTCTTACTAGTACTCTCATATCAGACTCTAGGTCTTCATATAATAAAACACCAGAACCAATTGTAGACCTTACTCCAATTTTAACTCCAGGACTTAAACTTGAGTTAATACCAGTTTTTACAGAATCTCCTACAATTGCGCCTAATTTACGCCTTCCAGTATCAGTTCTTTTATTTTTAATAGTGGTTTTTACAGTTTTATTATCGAAACGTAAATTAGCGATATTAGTTCCAGCTGCAATATTACAGTTAGAACCTAAGATTGAATCTCCAACATAACTTAAATGACTTACATTCGTATTTTCCATAATAATTGAGTTTTTAATTTCTACAGCATTACCAATGTGAACATTATCTCCAAAGTAGGAATTTCCTCTAATATAAGAATTAGGCCCAATATCACAGTTTTTACCAATGTATACTGGCCCTTCAATATAAACTCCTGAACGAATGAGGCTGCCTTCGTCTAAAAACACTTCTCCATGGATGGTAGCTCCTTCTTCAACAGTTCCTATAATCTCTCCTTCAATATGATTAAGTAATTCCTCATTAATTTCAATTAATTCCCATGGCTTTCCAATATCCATCCATTCCTTAGTGGTTTTATGTCCTTTAACTACTTTTCCATCTGCAATCTGAAGGGATAATGAATCTGTAATTTCATATTCTCCTCTTGGTGAAATTTCAGTTTTTTCAATTTTATCGAAAATATCTTTATTAAAAATATAAATACCTGTATTGATTAAATTACTTGGAGCTTCTTCTTTTTTAGGCTTTTCAACAATATTAATAATTTTATCTCCATCTAATTCAACAACACCAAATGCACTTGGATCTTCTACTTCAGTTAATACTATCAATGTGTCTGGTTTGGATTTTTCATAATCTTCAATGATTTCACTAAGTATTTCAACATCTAATATGATATCTCCATTAAGAGTAATTAGACTGTCTTTGATGAAGTCTTTTCCATAACCAATTGCATCTGCAGTTCCTTCTAATTTACTTTGGGTGGCATAACTGATATTTACTCCAAGCTGTGAACCATCTTTAAAGTAATCTTTAACTATTTCTTCTTTATATCCCACGACAAGAAGAATATCTTCAATGCCACAATCACGTAATGCCTCTATATTGTATTGTATAATAGGTTTTCCAGCAACAGGTAACATTGTTTTAGGTTTTGTAAGAGTTAGAGGTCTCATTCTTGTTCCTTCACCTGCACTTAAAATTATAGCTTTCACCTTATTCCTCCCAGTTTACTGATTTTATTATAAGTTATTTAATTTCCGTGTTATTAAATATTTTCCATTTTTTCTTGACTATAATATAAATTTTTTATATAATTTTATATCTTTAAATCAGAGATTAAATATAAATTTTTTATATAATTTTATATCTTTAAATCAGAGATTAAATATAAATTTTTTATATAATTTTATATATTTAAATCAAAGATTAAAATATCTTATTCTTATATTACTTTTTATTCATTTAAATAATTATTTAAATTATTCTAATTTTATCTATTTTTCATACCTTAAAAGTGATATATTATAAAAATTGCTTTGCACATATTAGCTATATTAATAAAAAAGTTTTTTATATAAGTTTGTACATAATAGAATTATAGTTAATTTTAACTAATTTTTAATTAATTAAATTATTTAAAAAGGTGATTATATGGTAAAATATGTTTGTATGCATTGTGAATATACTTGGGACTCTGAAACTGGGGATGAAACTTATAAAGTACCAGCAGGGCCTATAGAAGACTTCCCAGATGATTGGGTATGTCCTCAATGTGCTGCAGGTATTGAAGGAATTATTACCGAAGATGAATAAGTTTTCTTTTAATTCTTTTACCTTTAAAAATTTTTATTTTTATTTTTTATCAATTTTTTCTATTTTTACTATTTTTATAGGCTTTTATATTTTTAAATAAATTTTTATTCATTTTAAGCTATTTTCTTATTTTTATTAATAAAATTAGGTTTTAAATTCTTTTTTTTTTTTAAATGATTTAATTAAAAATAGAATATTCTAAATGAATAAAAAAGTGATAATAAGAAAAAAAGAAAGTTTAGAGAATATTTAAATATTCTCTTTAATTATTTTAATACAAGTGTCTTTAATTTTGTCTGCTTTTTCTTCGGTTTTAGCTTCTAAAGTTATTCTTACATAATCTTCAGTTCCAGAAGGTCTAACTAAAACCCAACTTCCATCATTGAAACTTAAACGAACACCATCAATTGTATTAATTTCAGAAATATCATCAAAGGAATTAGATAAAAGTTCTTCCATATTTTCCATAACAGCTATTTTTTCTTCTTTAGAACAAATAACCTTTTCTCTAATATTTGGATAATCATTGAAGCTATCTAAAAGTTTTGATAATTTTCCCTCTTTAGATACGATTTCTGCCATTCTAAGACCAGACAATATTCCATCTGGACACATACAGAAGTCTGGATGTAACCAAGTACCAGAAGGTTCTCCTCCAAAGTTAGCATTTTCTTTAATTATAACATCAGCAACATTGACATCTCCAACTTTGGTTCTTAAGACTTTTCCACCTACCTCAGTCATTGCTTCATCCATACATAGTCCTGCATCAACAGTAGTAACTACTGTTCCACCAAATTTCTTTGAAACAAGTGCAAGAAGCTTATCAAAGGCTGAAACATTACCTTTTTCATCAACAGTAATCATTCTATCTGCATCGCCATCATGAGCAATTCCTAAGTCAGATCCAGTTGCTACAACTGCTTTCATAAGGCTTGAAAGGTTTGCTTCATTTGGTTCGGGGTTTCTAGCTGGGAAGAATCCATCAACCTGTGAATTTAAGGTAATTACTTCACAGCCTGCTTTTCTAAATATGATTGGTGAAAGTTCAGATCCTGCACCGCATGCACAATCAATAACTACTTTAAGTCCAGGTTTAATATCTACAATTTCTAATAAATCATCGATATATTGTTTTTTAATTTCATCATTGTAGCTTATTATTCCAATCTTATCCCATTCGACTTTAGCAAAATCCTCATTATAATAGATTTCTTCTATCCTTTCCTCTTGCTCTGGAGTGTAAGCCATTCCATTTTCATTCCAAAGTTTAATTCCATTGTATTGTGAAGGGTTGTGAGATGCAGTAATCATTATTCCAGCATCTGCACCAAGCTTTAAAGTTGCATAACCTACAAGAGGTGTTGGAACCATAGCTATTTTAATAACATCTAGGCCATCTTCAATTAATCCTGCAGTAATAGCTTGTTCTAACATTCTATTTGTAGTTCTAGTATCATAGCCAATAACAACCTTTCCAGTATTATTCAAGTATTTAGCTAATGACTTACCTATTTTTAATGCTAATTCTGAGCTAATTTCTGAACCGATTTTGCCTCTGATTCCAGAAGTTCCAAATAGTTTTTTCTCTTCCATAATTTAACCTCTATAAATAATAATTTTAAGCTCCAAACTTATGTGCATATCCCATTAAATCAGTAAGAATATTCATTACATCGGCACCTCTGATTCTACAGAGGCCTCCTTTAGCTACTGCATATTCGTTATATTCACAAACATCATCTACTCTTACTTCAGGACCGTTAATCAAAACAGGAACTGGGTCTCCTGAGTGATTTTTAACTGAAATTGGAGTTGAATGGTCTGCAGTTAAAAAGATATAAGAATTTTCCAGTTTAAGAACTTCCTTCATAACAACTTCATCTACTTTTTCAATAAATTTTAATTTTTCTTTTGCATCACCATCATGTCCAGCTTCATCAGCACCATCAATATTAATTAATAAGAAGTCATGTTCACTATTGTTTACTTGGTCGATGATGGTGTCTCTAATATTTTCTAGGTTAGTATCGGTTCCCCCAGTTACACCTTCCATTTCTATAATATCCATACCTGCAAAACGACCAATACCCATAATAAGTCCAGTTTCTGCAATACAAGCAGAATTAACCTCATATTTATCGTTAATAAGTTCTACTTCAGGTACTTCGCCGGCACCACGTGGAATAATAATATTTGCAGGTGCTTCACCTTCTTCTATTCTTTTAAGATTTACTGGATGGTCTTTAATCATTTCATAAGATTTAGCCACTAATTTATTTAAAATATCTGCAGTTTTTTCTGCTTCTGGACTAGTATCAAGAGCTTTAACCTCTTTAGGTTTATTTCCTTCTACTTTAGGGTCAGCATCACTTACTTTACCAGATAATCCTTCCCCTCTAAGTACTAAAACTGCTCTATGGCCGGTTGATTCCTTGAATATGATTTGAATGTCTTCATACCCTTCAATTTTCATTGTATTTAAAGTTGCTACAATTTCATCAGTTCCATCTCTGATTCTTCCAGCACGTCTGTCTGTAATGATTCCATCTTTATCTGAAGTTGAAAAATTGCATCTAAATGCTATGTCTCCAGGAATAACATCTACACCAACACCAGATGCTTCAAATGGCCCTCTTCCAGTGTATACTTCATAAGGGTCGTAGCCTAAAATAGATAAATGTGCTGTATCACTACCTGGAATGATTCCAGGAGCAATTGGATCCATTAATCCAGTTATTCCTCTTTCAGCCATTTTATCCATATTTGGAGTTTTTGCTGCTTGAAGTGTAGTTTGATTGTTAAACTCTTTTAAAGGACGGCCACCCATCCCATCCATAACTAGTATTATTCCTTTCATTTTTTCACCATCACAATAAAATAGAAAATTAAAATAAAATTATTTTTTTTAAAGATTTTTAATTTTGAACTTAAATTTTGTATCTAAATAAATATTTTCTTACACTATTAAAATATTTCTATTATTTTAAAAAGCAATTATTAATGACTATAATAATTTACCATTAATAAATAGTATGAATTTATATGTTTATAAAATTTGTTTTTATTTTTTGAATTTTCATTAAAAAAAATTTTAAAAAAGTAAGTATTAATTAAGTTTTAAAAATAATTTACTAAAAATAATTTATTAAAAATAATTTATTAAAAAAAGTTTTTATAAGAATAAGAATTAAATAAGCTTAAAACTAAGTAAAAAATGGCTAAATTTAGAAAAATATTTAAAAAATTCAAAGAAAAATTAAATGATTGAATATTAATAAGAATAGAATTTACTTACATCACCGAAACAATACCTATAATAGCTCCACAAATAGTGGCAAGTAAATTAACATGTTCATTGTTGATGTAATTTCTTCTTTCAAGAACTGCTCCAAGGATACTATCTATAAAACAGCCTATAGTTCCTGAAATTACTGAAATTTTAATCGCTATTAAAGGGTCTGGCAGTACTCCTAATAAAAATGAAGCAATTCCAATTATTCCTGCACCTACAATTGCTGCTGAAGTTCCTAAGATTGATATTGCACCATCAGTTCCTGCAGGTACTTTTTTAAAGGTAGTTATTAAACGAGGCTCTTGAAGAACACCTATTTCACTAGCTAATGTGTCTGCTGTAGCTGTAGCTATTGCTCCGATAAATCCTCCAGCTAAAGGAAGATAATAACTTCCAAATGCTGCCATTAGAAAAGCCACTAATCCATTAGAGATTACATTTTTTGCAGTTCTAGTTTTTTCATATTGCCCTATTTCTTTTTTATAAGGTTTTGAAAAGCGTGTAGCAAGTATACTTAATATAAAAAATAGCACGATTAAAATAAACCAATGAACCCCTGCTGAAAAGATTATTATAATTCCCATAATAATCATTATTAAGGAGCCTAGCATGTCTAAACTTTTCCTTTTATAACTTATTCCACCTAAAATAAACAGAAGTATTACATATCCCCAATTTATCATTAAAGTTTCTTGCATAGAATCACATTCTAGTTAAATATAGTATAAGCTAGTAAATTTAGTATAATCATAGAAATTTAGTTTAGTATAATTATAAAAATTTAGTTTAGTATAATTATAGAAAATATATCGAATTCATTATAATTATAGTATAATAATACAGTAAGTATAAATATAGTTAAATTTAATAAAGTTTAAGCTGAATTCATAACTTAGTTATTTATTTAAAGTTAATATTTATTAAATATTTATTTTTATTTATTTAAATAATTTATCTTATTTTATTAGTTTATTTAACTAGAAACTTTAAGTTTTATTTTAATTAAGTTATTTTATGACTATTTAAAATAATTAAGCTAAGTTAATATGATTTAAGAAAATTATAATTTAAAAAAGTGGATTTAAAATTAGTATAAAATTAGTATAAGGCTAGTATAGAACTAGTATAACCTTAATATAAAATTAGAATAGTTAGAATAGTTAAAATTATGCATTATTTAATTTAAAAAGGTTTAAAAAAGAAAAAATAAAATATTAGATTTATTTATCTAATACTTTACTTTTGATGATTTCTACTCTTTTAAGAGGATAGATCTTTTTAGCTTTGTGGTAAATTTCAGAAGCTAATCTACCGTTTACAGAGTTTTCTACAAGTTCATCAAAGGTTTTTTCGCTTGCTACTCTAGTAACTAATTCGTTAATAGTTTCTCTCATGAATTTTTGCTGGGAGGATTTCGCCCTTCTAGTAGTAACAGCTAATACATGGAGTTTTAATTTACGTTCATCTTGGGTAGTTACAACAACAGGAGCATCGATTCTACTGGTTCCTCTTCTAATCATACTTCTTACATAATCAGTAGTGGTTTTGTGTCCAGTAAATTTAGTGTTTGCAGTATTTCCATTAATGTTATCCACTTCAAATTGTAATTTGATGTATTGTTTGGAGAAGTCTCCAGTTAATTCTCTCATAGTAACTTCTACATTTCTTCCATATACAAATTCTGGATCTCTTGCAGGTGTGGTACCTATTTCTTTATCTCCAAATGCTACAGGAGTTTTAATAGTATACCAAGATTTTTCTTTCCAAGTGTCACGTACTCTACGTCTTGCTTTTTTTGCCATTTATATCATTCCTCTTTTTTTTGACGTAATTATTTTTTTAGAATAATTATTTTTTAATTTTTTAAGTTTTACTTTTTTTTAAATAAAACTTCTTTTTTTTTTTAAATTGTATAAATAAAACATAGCTATAGCTAAACTATAATTAAAGTATAAAATAGTATAGAAATCTAGCTATTATATGAATTTTAGTTTTAATCTAATTTCTAAAATAGTTTTTTATTAGATTAAGTAAAAAATATAATATTAAAATTTTTTTTTTTTTTAACAGGCTAATGGGTTAATGTCACTTAAGATATCTGGAGTGACATTATATCAAAAATAGATACAAAAATAGTTATAAAATTTGATTATAAGCTAAATAATTTTTATAATCTATAATTTGCCTGCTTTGGAATATATCCATTTAATTTAAAATAATATCATAAAAGTTTTAAATAAGTTTAAAACCCGCCCATAAAGGTTATAGTTAGTTTTAATTTTCATAGTATTTAAATATTTTCAATATTTTAATTTTGGATAATTTGATATTAAGGTCGTTTAAATTTTTTAACTATTTTATAGTTTTTATCTAAACTTTCTACCTACATTAAAGGCATCAGCTATTTTATCTCCTACTTTAAAGTAGTCATATAAAACATCATCATAAACTATTGGATTAAGTAATTTTAAATCAACCTTTCCTTTTTCACCTAAAACATCTTCACTTACTTGTATATTTAAGATTTCTCCTGTAATTTGTGTATGGCTTCCTATCTCAATTATATTTATAGCTCTACATTCAACTGAAACTTTTAATTCATTTATTATAGGGGCATTAACTTCCTGAGCTTTAGTTGTAGTAAAACCTAGCTTTTCAAGTTTATCCTCATCATATCCAGATGCAATACCTAAATAATCGGTTTCAGCAACTTGATTTATTGGAGGTTGTAAAATTTTATAGGCTTATTTTATTTTTATGTGATTTTTTGTCCAGTTTTTCATTTGGTAGTCTAAAAATGTTAGAATTCCATTTTTAGTTTTGTAAGTTTTCTTAATTTTTTCTGGATTTGTTTGTCTGTAGTAATTTTCTACTTTATTTGATGTTTTTTCAATATTTTCATCATCTAAGTATTCTATGTATCTTTTGAAGTGATTTAAGACATGTTTGTTTACAAATTGCATTAAAACTTCTGGAATCGAATCATTAATTTTCTATAATAATTTTTAAATTTTTCAATCGCTTTTTTTGAAGAATTTTGTTT
>NZ_FOTL01000019.1 GCF_900114585.1 Methanobrevibacter olleyae
ACCATTGGTTGAAGAATTTATAAAACTAGAACCATTAACACTACCACTACCACCAGAATATATAGCTCCACCAGCAGAAGTAGGACCATTAGTTGAAGAATTTATAAAACTAGAATTAATAACGTTAGTACTCTTACCAGAATATATAACTCCACCATGAGAAAAATTACTCTTAGTTGAAGAATTTATAAAACTAGAACCATTAACATTAACATTACCACTAGAATGTATAGCTCCACCAGGAGAATTAGGACCATTAGTTGAAGAATTTATGAAAGTACAATTTATGAAATAAAGATTACTATTATAATGACTACTATGAACTGCACCACCAACATTATTATTACCAGTCGTTTTACCATTAATTAGAACTAAATTAATAAATGAAACATTATTGTTACCTGTAACATTGAATATACGGCTTGATTTTTGTGCATCTAAAGTAGATTTTTTACTTGAATTAGTACTACCATGAATCCTAAGAGTCTTATTAATGCTAATTTCATTACCACTACCAACATAGGTCTTATTATCTAAATAAACATCATCACCACTACTAGTATTATCAATCTTATCTTGAACATCATCAAAACTATCAGCAGCAACACACATCATACTCATATAAAATATAAGTATAAATAAAGCTAAGATTATTAATTTACGATTTAACTTAACCAATTACACACCCCTCACTATTTAACTTTTTATATATATATATATATATATATATAATAACTATTAATAATATAATATATTGTATATATAGAATTCCCAAAACTATAATTTTTCTTTTTTTTGGGAACAAGCAATAATATCATTTGATATATTTTTTTTATATATAAAAATATTAAAACATAGACCAAGATATTTTTTTTCTCTATTTTTTGGGTGTCCTCCAAAAATATATATTTTTTAAAATCTCTTTCTTTATTTTCTAAATAAATACATTAGAGCTTATTAAAATAATTTTTGTACTTTTGGCTGACACTCTTTTTAATTAACTAAATACAAGAGTATTTTAACGTTTTATTAATAATTTTCTATTTAAACAGTATTATATCAGACTTATTTAGTAATTTATTATACTTATATCAAAACAAAACAAAACAAAAAAAACCAATTTTTTTTATAATATTAACTAAACTAAAATGACTAGTAATTGATACTTTATAAAATATAATAATGACTTATTTTTTTTCTATTTTGAAATATAAAAAAAGTTATAATAAATCAAAATTAGCCACAAAAAACTCTAAATAGCCATATAATAATATGCTTGCTATTTAATTTAAAGCATTATAAATCCTATTAGCTAAATTATATTCATCTTTAAGATAAGCAGTAACATTAATGTTTTTCCACCTATTCTCCTAAAATATTAAATCTTAGGATTAGACTTTGATAAAAAAAATAAGCCCTTGGTTGGATCTTCATTAAAATTACTCTTTAGATTAATAGCTAAATCACCTAGAATTATAATTAAAAATACTTTAAGTGTTTTTTTTAATACTGTATTAATAAATATTCCACCATCCTCCTTTTCAAGTTTCTCAGTATTTTTATATAAAAATAGCATAAATATTCTTAAATATTAATATAATAAATATAAAATCGAATTTATTTTATTTTATTCATATTGAACTATTAAATATGATTTAACACAATATTAAATTAAAAAAAATAGGAGTTTTATTTTTAGTTATTTAATAATATAAAAGAAATAGATGTATCATATTAAACAGTACAACTAAATTCAATTAACCACCATTAATACTAATTTTTTTTTAACAAACTCCATTTTAAACTATTTTTTAATATAAAAACATTTAAAAAAAAACTATATCTAGTTTTTATACTTAACTATATGAACTTTCATAATATAAATAAATTACTCTTTTTTTATAGGAGATTTTAATAAAATAGTAACCTTTTACAAAAAAATATAAAACAAACCAATATAACTTTAAACACAAAATAAATAAAAAAAAATCTAAAAAAATTAAATTAAAAACAATTCAGTTAGTATAGGAATAAAAAAAAAAGATAAAAACTAAACATAAATAATAAAATTAATGACTTTTCTTGAAATCCTATTTTTGCAGTTGAAATTTCACATCGAGTTTATTTTTTTTACTATTGGGTGTTCGCCAAAAATATATTTTTTTTAAAATTTCTTTCTTTATTTTGTAAATAAATACATTTTAGAGCTTTTTAAAATAATTTTTATACTTTTGGCAGACACTCTAAATCAATAACTTTTCAATCTTTCCTTTAAAATTCCTTTAGCATCAGCTTGTTTTATAAAGAAAAGGGATAAACTTTATTGTAATTAAATCCACTCCCTTTCTAATTATCTCACCTGCCCTTTTTAAGCTCTGATCTACATCAAATTCACCTATAATTAATTTATGAACATCCTTTTCTTGATAATTAGCCTTATTAATAAATTTTATGATAATATTTATATCCTTTAACTAAACCTTCTATTTCTTCAATGCTTAAATATTTTTCTAAATGTATTTCTTCCAGCCATAAATATTATTTTATAATATTATTATTTAAAAAAAAGTTTCGTAGCTTACTATAAAACTGAAAATAATAAGAAATAGAAAAAGATAAATAAGTTTTAAAACCAAAGATAGACTTATTATGAAAAAAATCAATCCCTATTATAAAGAATATATTAACATTGAAGAAACACATATTAGACTAAAAACTGATATAGAAAATAACAAGCTAAAAAATTTTATTTACAAAACAAGAGAAGATCTAAAAAATTATATTGAAATAAACCCTTATTTTAAGACATCATTAGAAAAAGTTAATATAAACAATTCCAATAATAACTTTGACAAGAATAATAATGATTATAAAAATCTTAATTTTTTAAATTATGAAAGCAATTCAAAAAATAAAGTTCCAGAAATTATAAGATTAATGTGTGAAAGTTCAAATATAAGTGAAACCGGCCCTATGGCATCTGTAGCAGGATCTATTTCAGAATTATCTCTAAACTACTTAATAAAAAAAGGCACAAAATATTCAATAATCGAAAATGGTGGAGATATAGCTTTAATAAATAATAAAAAACTTATATGTGGAATCTATTCAAATAATAAAATATTAAAAAATAGAATTGGATTTAAAATAAAAGAAAATAAAAAACCAATTGGCATTTGTACTTCTTCAGGAAAAATAGGTCATTCAATAAGTTTTGGAGATTCTGAATCAGTAACAGTGATAAGTAATTCAGCATCTATTTCTGATGGGCTAGCTACAAGAATAGCTAATGATGTATGTGGAAATAACTCTGAAGATAGTGTAATAAATGCTTTGGAAACTTGTGAAAAATATAAAGATTATTTAAAAGGTGTTTTAATAATCTCAGGAGAATCGATTGGAAGATTTGGAAAATTACCTAAAATAATTGAAACTCCTGATTTCAAGCAAAACATGATATAAATAAAAAAGTCTTTTAAACATTATAAAAGAAAAGAAACTTAAAAAGATATAGTGTTGATTAAAAATGGATACTAGTGAATCAATATATAAAGGATTAAAAGATGCGGGAATTGACTTTATTGTAAGTGTTCCTTGTGCTAATTTATCCAAATTATTAAATAAAATAGATAATGATGAAAATATTAAACATGTCCCAGTTAATAGAGAGGAGGAAGGAATAGGAATATGTGCTGGAGCTTATTTAGGAGGGGCGAAAACAGCGATTTTAATGCAAAATTCAGGACTGGGAAACTCTATCAATGCATTAAAATCATTAACAGAGCTATATGGATTTCCATTAATTATGATCATTAGTCATAGAGGAACTGAAGGTGAATCAATTTGTGGACAAATCCCAATGGGAAAATCAACAACTAAACTTTTAGATGGAATGGAGTATCCTTACTTTAAGATAAATAATAAAAAAGATACATATAATCTTGTTAGAAAATCATGGAATTTAAGTTGCAAAAAGAAAAAGCCAATTTCCATATTAATAGAAATAAACTATTGGTAAAAGTATTAAAATAATAAATTAAAGAATAAAAATACTTTAACGAATCTATAAATAAAGAAATGCTGGCATTAAAACCACTAAAATAAAAAATAATAAAATAAAAAAACAATACGAAATGCTATTGGAGAATTTAAATGAATAGAACATCAGATAAAAAGAGAAAAGATGCCTTAGAAGAGATAATGAAAAGTATTGATGATGAAATTATGATTGTTAATATTGGTTTTCCTTCAAGAGAATTATATGATATTAAAGATAGAGATGAAACATTTTATATGATTGGATCAATGGGCATGGTATCTTCAATTGGATTAGGATTAGCATTAACTAAAAAAGATAAAAAAATAATTATTATTGACGGAGATGGCTCTTTTTTAATGAACTTAAGTTCTATTGTTACTATATTTTCCCAAAATCCTAAAAATTTAACATGGATTGTTTTAAACAATCAATCATATGGTTCAACAGGTAATCAAGAAACATATGCTAAAAATTTAAATTTAATTAATATTGCAAAGGGAGTGGGATTTAAAAACACATATGAATTTGAAGATATTGATTTAAAGGAAATCATTAATAAAGAAGAGCTTAGCTTTATTAATTATAATATTAAACCTGGAAATGCAAAAGCATCTATAATCCCTTTAAGCCCTATTGAAATAAAAGAAAGATTTATGGCTAAATTAGATTGATCTAATTATTATGATTTATGGCTAAATTAGATTGATTTAATTATTATAAAAATAAAAAATATATAATTCAAATTATAAAAAAAGAAATAAAAATAAAAAATACATAATCAAATTATAAAAAAAAGAAATAAAAATAAAAAATACATAATCAAATTATAAAAAAAGAAATTAAAAACCGACTGATAAAATAATGAAAAAACCTAATCAACAAATAATAAAAAAAGAATAGTTAAAACTATTCTTCTTTAATAGATTTAGCTAATGCTTTACCTCTTTTAAAACATTCTTCTAAAACATCTTCATCAGGAACAAAAGTAGTTTCATAACTATCAATTACATCAAAGCCAGCATTTTCAAGTTCACTTTGAAGTTTTTTAGCAGCTCCTCCTGCCCATCCTTTACTACTAAATACAAGAGCTTTTTTAAAGCTTGTTGTTGTTTTAAAATTTAAACAATCTAACCAATACATAGTAGTACCGATACGTGGAAATGGTTTATTCATCATAGTAGGTGCACCTACAGCAATACCCTTACTATCCAAAACATCATTAACTACATCATCAGCTCCGTCTTCTTCCATAAAATACATTACACATTCTACATCTTCACTAATTATACCTTCAGCAATGGCATGAGCCATTTTTTGAGTACTATGGTGCATAGTATCATAAATTAAAGTGATCTTGTCTTTACAAACACCACTTGCCCATTCTTTATATGCTTTAATAATAGGTTCTGGATTTTTCCAAATTTGACCATGACATGGAGCAATCATTTTAATTTTTTGGATAATTCCTAAATCTTCTAATTCATCAAACTTCCTAATTAACGATGTAGAACCAAATACTACTAAGTTAGCATAATATTTTTGTGCAGCATTTAATACAAAACTCAAGTCATAATCTTCAACATATCTTTTAGATAAACATAAATGTTGCCCAAATGCATCATTAGAGAATAAAATACCTTCTTCCATATACATAGTAAACATACTATCAGGCCAATGTAACATTGGAGCTTGTACAAATGCTAAAGTTTTTCCACCTAAATCTAAAGTATCACCTGTTTTAACAGTTTTTAGCTCACGATTTTTAAATTCATGATATTGTGCCTTAATAAAACTTGAACATTTTGCATTTGTATAAATTTCTGCCTCAGGGAATTTTTCAACAGTTTCCCATAAACATAGAGTATGATCCATTTCAGAATGATTTTGAATAAATACATCTATTTTTACTTCATCTCTTCCTTCTTTTTCAAATGCATCTTTGATTCTTGCATTTAATTGAGAAGACATACCTTCATATACATTATCGATTAATGCTACTTTCTCATCACCAAATACTAAATAACAATTATAAGTTGTTCCTGGAATAGAAAAACCATGGAAGCTACGAGTATCCCAATGTAATGCTCCTACCCAATAAACACCTTCAGCAATTTTTAAAGACTCTGCTTTCATTATTACACCTGCGTTAAATATTTTCATAAAAATATGATTATAAAACTTATTTAGACTTAATTTGATTTTCTATTATTATTTTAAATAAATACTACTCTAAAAAACAAGCTTATAGATTTAAAACCTTTTTATAATTACAATCATTAAAAAAATTAATCATATAACTTATTTATAATATCCAATGATTTATTATATGAAATCATACCTGATGTCAATAAGACAACTTTTAAAACATCCATCATTTCATCACGACTAATATTTAATTCTTTTTTAGACTTAGATATCTGTTTTAAAAGAGAGGAAGCCTCGCTGTTAGTTGCAGAAATAGCTATTGCAATTAACTTTTGAGTTTTATAATCAAGAACATTTGAATTCCATATATTTTTATCTAAATTTACAATAGATTCATATAGTTCCAAATCTTCCTTTTTAATTTTACGAACTCCCTTTCCATAAAAAACTTTCTCTGACATAAATATAATTCCTTAAAATAAAATAAATAAAACTTGGCTTTTGAAATCCTATTTTTTATATTCATTAAAAATTATAATTTTATTAATAAACTATAAACTAATGTCTAATAGGAATAATTAGATTAATAGAAAACTAATTAAATTCTTATTTAAACTAATTCAATATAAATAAAATATTTAATTTATTTATTCAAAAATTTTATTTGTAATTTGTAATGCCTTATTAAATGGTTGCATACCAGAAGTTAATAAAACAACTTTTAAAACATCAAGTACTTCATAACGACTTACATCTAATTCTTCTTTTGAACTTTTAATTTGTTTTTCAGTAGCACGACTATCAGCATTAGCTGCTGCAATTCCAATAGCAATTAATTTTTGAGTTTTATAATCAAGAACTCTACCATTCCATACAGCTTCATTTAAGCCAACAATAGCTTTATACAATTCAGGGTCTTCTGATTTAACTGTAGACATACCTTTTCCATAAAATACTTCTTCTTTCATAAAAACATCCCAAAAATATTTTTAAAAAATAAATTAATTAAATACTGATTAAATTAATTTATTTATCATTTATTTATATGAATATAAATAATATATAAAAATTTTGTTCTATTTTAATGGTAAAAAGTAATAATTATTAGTACTACTACTGATAACAGTCTTATTAGTATGCAATCATTTTAATGGTAAAAAGTAATAATTATTAGAGTAAGCATTTAAAAAAATAAGTGAAAACAAGCCCTAAAAAATATTAAAGATAGACTCGTTAAAAGGTATTATTTACAAATTTATTCTTTAAATGAAAAATAAAACTAATACTATAATTAAGCTAATTATAAACTAAAAAAATAAATATAAAAGAAATTAATATAAAATAAAAGAACAATTAAGGTTGGCAAACCTTACAAGGTTCATAATCCTGATTAATTGCCTCAGAACGACTATTAAAACTTATTTTATTACTATCATAAATCTTTTTAGCCCATCTGCAATTTGGTTTGTGAAATTTATTAGAATTGGAACTAGCTACAAATAAACCAAGATCATTAGAACTACTTGAAAAACTATCAAAGCTACTAGAATAAGTATTTTTAGAACTTGAAGAAGAAATATAATTTAATCCACTTGTTGATGAATTTCTCCAATCATATGGATAGAATTCAGTTGGAGGAATATACATAACTTCAGCTAAACCTTCTTTTAAAAGCACCTCATTTAAATTTTTTCCATCAACAATGATAACCGCTAAAGATCTGCCATACCTATCAGTTCCTTTAGAATCATCAATATCCAAACTAATTTCTTTATTTAAACATAATTTTTGAACAAAACGTTTAGATGTTATATAGCCATTCGCACCTCTTTCAGGAGTGTTTACCCCTACCAAACGTATTCTTCCAATGCCATCAACATCAATAGTATCTCCATCTACAACATAGGTACATTTTCCACTAAACTCTTTAGTACAGTTTGTATCATTATAATTATCCAAAATCTCATCTACTGATTTATCAGAGTATTTAGAAAAAGAAATATTATGGTTAAAACCAGTACCAGTATAGGCAGTACTAATTGCAACTGCACTTAAGCCTAAAATCAAAACAAAAGATAAAACTATAAAAAATCTCTTTTTAAATTTCATAATTAACCCCCAATAATGAAAAACAATTGTTTTAACATATCATTTATATTAATATGATAATTAATTTAATTAATCTAATATTAATACTTTAAGATTTATTTTAAAAAATAAGTTTATTATAAAAATTACATAAAAAGAACTAAAATAGCAAATTATAATTTATATAATGGTATCATTAAAAAAAGAAATAGCATCCTTAAAAAGGTTTAAAAAAATAAAGATGAATTATAATTATAATTAATTTAATAATTATAAAAATGATTTAATAATCTAAATACCGAATAAACTAGACATATTACTCATATTTGTTAAATTAGAAACTTGAGTTGTATTAAATGGATTTAATAAAACATTCATATCCATTTGTCCAGTTAATATTAAAACAGATATCATAAGCAAGTAAGCTAATAAAACTAGTAATTGAACCAAACCATGTTTTTTAGCAACAGAATCATCTCTTGTTAATAGATAAATCGCAAAAACAAATCCTAAAAGTCCACCTAATATTGCAAAAATATAACCTAAAATTATTGCAAGAGTATGTTTATTTTTAGGTTTATTAGGAATCTGATTAAAATCATCATTTTTTTGCCTAAATGCCCCATTTTCAAATGGAATCATAGATTTAACAGATAATAAATCAGAATTTTCCTCAGGTTTATACTCATCATAAATAGTTCCACAATATATGCAAAAATCTAAAGAATCATCATTAATTTTACCACATTTAGGACACTGTATCCTTGTCATTATATCGCCATTTAAATTCCAGTTTATTAAATTTTAATTATTTAAAATTATGTCTCTATTTAAGTCATTTATTAAAAACATTATTTTATAATTCAAAAGAATTTTATATTTTTTAAAAAAAATATAAAAATAGCCTTTCAAGAAATCTAAGATATATAAAAAAATTTATTTTTATAATTAAAGATATTTATAAAAAATTTAGCATTAATACTAAACATCATAGTACAACTTTAGTTTTTATTTAATTTAAAGTTTTTTATTTAAATCCAATACTATCAAGTTAACGTTTTCAGATTTTAGAATCCTTGACTTTTGCTTGTTTTGCAATTTTTATTCCAATTTCTTTCTTTATCTCTTTCTGCATTTGTTCGTGCAGGTATTTTCGTTGCTACTAATTCTTTGTAGCCGATTTCCATTATTTCTTTTATTACTTTTTGTATTTCGTCTTGGTTGTCCGTTAGGAGTCTTGGCAGTTGATCTTTGATTTCTCCGATGAGTATGTTGATGTTGGAGTGGTATTCATAGGTGTATTTTGCTGTTTCTTTTGGTTTTCGTGTTATTTTTAGTTCTGCATCGTGTTTTATTCCTATTAGTAGGTTTAGTAGGAATATGTGGCTGTAGAAGTCTTGTTCGATTATGGTTCGTCTTCTTCCACTGAATTTTTCGATGTATAATTTGTTTTTTAATCTATCGTAATCTGTTTCTATTTTCCATCTTTCACCATATAATTGCTTTAATTCTTCTGATGTTGCAATTTCTTTTGGTAAATTGGTAAATAGTATTTCTGTTTCTCCAGTTTTTAATTTTACTTTAACTATTCTGACTTGGATGCTTTTTTGTTTTCTTGCGATTTTTTTCAATTCTTCGTCGTGAAATTTTTTATTTTTGCGTTATTTAAGTTTATGTCGAATGTATCATCGGTTTTCTTATCGTTGTCCATTTTTTGTTGTTGTTTTTTGAATGTGTTTGTTTTTCCACGGATTAAATAGTATGAATCCAATGTTTCTGTTTTTAACATGATTTCTGTGGAATTATAGTATCTATCATAACAGGTAATTACGTTATTCATATTTATTTTGTTTTTCACATCATCTAAATGTCTTAATGCTAGTGTTATTTCGTCTACAGTTTGATTTTCAATTATTGATGATATTACGAAGTCCATTTTTGTATCTACTGTGCAGGAGATTCTTGCATTTGCAGCAAATGTTTCAACTGGATTGTCTGGTGGAACACCCATTTCTTCACGTGCTTGAGGATGATTCGGAATTTCAACATAAGATCCATCAATTGTAAAAACGTGAAATCCTTTAAAAGTTTCCATTTCTTTCACGTTGTTGTATATTTCTTCTATAACTCCATCATTCATGTCTATATAGACTTTAGGGTTGATATATTGCATTCTATCGCAAACACCAGAACCAGTTATTTTCATAGAATAATCACCTGTTTGACTCCTTAAATACCTGTTAACTTCATTAAATTTTGTTTTCTTACGATTAAATAAAGGAAATTTAATTGCAGTTTCTAAACTCCATTTACCGTTACGAACAAAAGCATTATCACTTAATATATATTTTTCATCAACAAAGTTATTAAAATTTGCTAAAAAATTTGAAAACACATTTTCAAAAACCATCAAAAATCACCCTAAAAACAACAATTCTCAAATAAAAAACTAATATTATTAAATAATAATACTTTATAATTAATAATATATAATATTAACTATATATAATACTTAAAAATAGATATGAATAAATTAACACTTAATAAAATAAAATTAAAATAATAACACGCTGATATAAGTAAAATAAACAAAAATTAACAAAATAAAAATAAAAATAAAAATTAAAAATCAGAAAAAATCTCTTAACTTGATAGTACTGATTTAAATCAAATAAACTCACATCAAAAGTATAGGTATTATCCTTAGACAGATTGATTCTGACTTTAGAAGAGTCATTCTCATAATTGCCCTCTTGTAGATTTCATCCTTAAATCCTATTTAAATAGCTTTACCCTTTAAAATATAGCTTGCTATCTTTAATAGTATCAATAATCAAAAATAGCTAAAAAATAAGAAATATAAACAAACAGGCTTTTAAATTAGATTATAGAAACCCATTATTTAAGTTATTAGAATAACTTGACCTGATAAGTTTATTATATCAAATAGATAATAAAAAATTAGTTAAATTTTAAAACTAATATTAAGTATGCAAAATAAATAATAAAAAATCAATTAAAATTCTGCATCTCTTTCGATATTTTCCCAGTTATCGCTAAACCAATTATAAACTTCTTCTAAGCCATCATCAAAAGATACAGTAGGTTTATAAGCAAGAATATCCTTTGCTTTATCAATAGAAGACAATAATTGAGTTTTAGCATCCCAATTTCTTCTTGCTACATAAGCAATGCCCTTTTCATTGCCAGTTAATTCATTAACTTTATTTGCCATATCAATAACTCTATGATCTTTACCAGAACCAAGATTTATCGCTTCACCAATAGCTTCTTCTTCAATACCCATTGATAAAAGACCATTTACAATATCACCAACAAAAGTCCAATCCCTTGTTTCAGTTCCATCACCTGTAATTGGTAATGCTTGTTTAGTCATAGACCAGTAGAAAAAGTTAGGAATTACATTTCTGTATTTACCTGGAACTTCCCCAGGACCAAATACATTAAAGAATCTTGCATTTACAATAGGCATATCATATAAATTATGGAAGTAATTGGTATATAATTCACCAAGTAATTTTGTAACTTGATAAGGTGTGTGTAATGAAATAGAAATATCATGTTCTTCAAAAGGCATTTTAGAATCAAGGCCATACACTCCACAACCAGAAGATGAATATACAAAACGTTCTACTCCAGTGAGCTGAGCATACTGAAGCACTTTTAATATTCCAATACCATTAACCATTAAATCAGTTTCAGGATTATCAACACTATTTTGATTTGCAAAGTGTGCAGCTAAATGAAATACATAATCTGGTTTCATTTTAAATACACGTTTAAGCTCTTCATCATCTAGGATATCTCCTTGAATAAGCTCAACATTTTCATTTGTAGGTACATTCCATTCATAAGCAGAAGACATATTGTCAAGTATTATTACCTTTTCTGCACCAAGTTCTGCTAATTTTCTAGTTAAATTACTACCAACACAACCTGCTCCACCAGTTACTAAAATAGTTTTATCTTGATATTCATTATATTTAGACATAAAATCACTTTAAATAGTTAATAAATAGTTGAAAATTAATTAAAAAATTATTTTAATTGTTTATATGTTATAAGGTATGTTTTTATTATTAATAAAATTAATTAAAAAAAGAACAACTACACTAAAATAATTAATAAAAAAGACAATATAGTAGAATAATAAAGAAGCTTTTTTATAAAGGCCATCAATTTCCAGTTTGTGCAAGATTTAAAGGATTTTATATTAGTGGAATAACTAGTATATTTCTTTTAAAATTCTATCCAGTTCCTTATACTTTAACAGCATTAATCATAGGAATAAACATATTAATACATTGTACAATTGATGGATTTAGTTAATTATTTGAAATGAGAGAAAGTAATAATATTCTTATACTAATTACAGGGCTTCTTGGAGGATTAGTTTAATTCTAATCTATGAAATCATGATAAATTTTTTCTATTAAATTTTCTCTAATAAAACAAAGATATAGCTTAAAAATGTAGAATAAGTAAAAAAAGATTAAAAATTAAAAAAGTAAAGAATTATAAATATTTAAAATAAAAAAAGGAGAAATTAAAAAAGTAAAAAATTACAAAATATTTAAAATAAAAAAAGGAGAAATTAAAAAACCTAAAGAGATTTAAAATATTAACGTCTTGCACGACCTACTTTACGTGCAATTACAATTTCTCCAACTGAAATAAGACCTGCAAAGAACTTTTCAAGTCCGCCAGTTGCCCAAATAGCTTCACCAAAAGTAGATTTTTGAATATTTTTCTCATATTCTTCAGCAGTAATTTTAACACCAGTAGTTCTTGTACTAATTTTAGCAGAAGCTTCCATTAATTCATCCCAGCTAACTCCTCTAAGTTCTTTTTCCATAGCTTTATAAATCTTACTTACTTTAATATCATATAAAGAAGACATTGAATCAACAACATCTACAGATCTACTTACACCAATTACTTGATTATCATCATTTATAATAGGAACACTAATTAACTTATGTTTTGAAATTTCAATAACCGTATTCTTTGCTGCTTCATCCTCTTTTATAGATAAAATATTTTCAACAGGATCCATTACTTCAGAAATTAATGTTTTACCTTCACGTAAACCTTTTGTAATATTAAATGATGTAATCCAGCCTTCTAATTTCATATTTTCATCTAAAACAGGAGCAGTAAATCTTTTAGACTCTTCCATTTTTATAGAAACTTTTTCTATTGAATCATCTTTTGATACATAAATAAATTCTTTATCCATCATCTCTTTAGCTTTCATTTTAAACACTTCTCCATTAAATAGATTATAAAAATCTGTAAGTATTATATTAAAATTTTATAATGTTTTTACTGCATTATAATTGTTATTCATCTAGTACTAAATTTAAAGCACCTACAGGGCACCTGCTACTGCATTCTTTACATCTAATACATTTATCATTATCTAAAATAACCTCACCATCAACTACTTTAATAGCTTCAACAGGACAGTTATCTTCACATAATTCACATCCTACACAAATATCTTGATTGACATCGATATGACTGTATATTACTACAGGACCTAAGTCTCTTTTAAGACTAATAGCTCCTTGAATACATAAATTAACACAAGATCCGCAACCACAACAACGGTCTTTATCAATATATGAATACATATGTCCATCTTCAGAATCAATAGCTCCAATTTCTGGACATTTCTCGCCATGTGCTTCAATAAATTCTTTATTCCTAAGAGAAATTGCATTAGTTGGACAATATTTTAAACAAGACCCACAACCAACACAGACTTCACGATTTATAGAAATATCTTCCATTTTAAGATTTCTATGGGGAACTTTTGCTTCATTTAATGTATATTCAACTGAATCATCTTTTTTAATAATAACTTCTGCATCCCATACATAAATACATGAAACAGGACAAGTTTGAGCACAAATTTCACATTGTACACAACCTTCACCTATTTTAGCTCTTTTAAGCCAAGTAGAAGAACTGATTACATTTATAGGACATTCTTCAACACAAAGATTACATCTAACACAACGAGATGAGATAGTTATAAGTTTTTCTTCATCTTTGAAATTATGAATATCTACACTAAAATCTTCAATATCTTCATCTAAATCTACAGATTTAAGAGTGATTTCCCTCTCTAAAGTTTCAATCTGCTTTTTTAGTTTAATTTCCATAGTAATTCCCCATTAGATAAAGTTAATTTTTAATCCATTAAATCAACTAGTTTTTTTACAAAACATCAACATATAATTATATCTTTTAAATAATTTAAATAATTTATTATAATTTTCTTTTATTAAACATAATTCAATATTATTAAATTCTAAATAAATTATTATAATTTTCTTTTATTAAGCAGAATATTTTAGATTATATCAATCAAATAAATTATTATAATTTTCTTTTATTAAGCAGAATATTTTAGATTATATCAATCAAATAATCTAATACCTCATTCTAAAATATTAAATCATCTTTTAATTTATTACAATGACTCCAAAAATTCTTCCAGTTCTTCTAAACTAGGTAGTCCGGAAATTCCAATCGATTGAACAGAACGAGAAGCTACCCAGTTAGCAATTGTACAAGATTTAGCTAAGTCATAGCCTTTAAGATAAGAGTATAAGAAACCAGAGTTAAAGGAATCTCCTGCTGCAGTTGTATCTACTGCTTCACATTTAAAGGCAGGTATTTTAACCTCTTCATCCTCTTTATTTATTGCATAAACGCCATTATCTCCTCTTTTAACAACAACAGTATCAATACCATCATCCCGAACCAAAATAGCTAAATCTCTAAAACTCAATTCTTTATCATTAGAATGATTTAATTTATTTTTATAATAGCCTTCAAAGAGCAATTTAAGTTCATTTTCATTAATAAGTAAAATATTAGTTCTCTCAAGGATTTCTTTAAGTTCATCTACTCCCTTTTTAACATATAAGATTCCAGGGTCAAAACTTAAAAGAATTTCATCATTTAATATTTTTAATAATTCTTTTTGAGCATTAAATGAATCTCCAACAAAGGAAGTATAATGAAGTATTTTACAACTATTGACATTTAATGGATTAATTTCATCAATAGTTATCTCATCATTTACACCAGGATCAACATAAAGTGCCCTATCTCCCTTATTAGAAACAAATCCTAAAACCTTACCAGAATTACCCTCATCAGAATATATTAAATTTGTAAGGTAAACATTATTAATCATTAAATTATACTCTAAAAGATCTCCTTCATCATCATTAGCTATTTTACCTATATAAGATGTAGAACATCCAAGTTTTGAAAGACCAATAATTGTATTAGCTGCTGAACCACCAGGAGATTCTTCTTCACCTTTAATAAAACTTTCTCCATCAATTTCTGCAATATGTGCTACATGATAAAGCTTATCTACATTTAACGCACCAAAGCCTATAACATCAACATTAATAGCATCATAAACTATTTCATCTACACCTAAATCTTCAGCAGTAATATTATGTGATGATTTTAAATTATTTTCTTCCATTTAAGTCACATCTTATAAAGAATTATTCTCTCAAAATATCTAATAAATTAGTTTTATGTTCACCTAATTGACCTTCGAAGTTACCTGCAGATATTCTTTCTACACCCTCTATATCAATTATAGCATCAATAGCTTCTTTAATAGCTAAATTCATTGACTTCTCATCAGTTGCATTTAATACAATTTCTGGAATATAATTAATGCCTTTAGGAACTTTTGACTCAACACCAAGTTTTTCTTTTAAAGAAGGGCAATAAGGGTGATTGGTACTTGGGCCAATCTCAGGAAAACTAGTTTCAGGTTTACTTGCAGCAGAACAAATACCAAATGGAGTACAAACCCCATCAATTTCCATTATAGTATCAATAATTATCCTACCTGCTTTTAAAACAGCTTCTTTAGTAGAACACATATACCAAAAGTTTCCACCCATAATACCTTTTGCATAAGATAATTCAGATTCTATTTGAAAATCAGGAACTGCAATAGGAACATTAATCATTTTTCGACCGTATTTTTCAATTTCCCATTCATAACCATCCCCACAATGACCTACACTATCCATCATAGGAATTGAACCAACTGGATTTTCAGTTATACTAAATACTCTTGTAAATGGTTTTACAAGAATATCTTGACGAATTCTATAGGATAACTCTTTTTCAAACTTCTCTAAATCATCTGTTAACCAAAATTGAACAATTGCCCCCGGTCTGCCATCAGGAGTTTTATCTCCGCTAAGAAATGATTCTACACCTGCTTCTACCCTACCAATAACAGCACTTGGTGTAGCTGTAGCATCATAAGCTGCTTCTTTTACAGTTAATTCATCTTCTGCTGTAATTAATGCTCTTATATACATTCCATCAAATGATTCAAAGAATGTATCTTCAACTTTATCATAATTTACCATAATCTCATCTCAATAATTAAATATATTGAATAAAGCCTGAATTAATCTAAAAACTATATAAACTAATCTAAAAATTAATATAAATTAATCTAGAAATTATATGAACTAATCTAAAAATTAATATAAATTAATCTAGAAATTATATGAACTAATCTAAAAATTAATATAAATTAATCTAAAAATAATATAAATAGATTAAATTAATCAATATTAACCTAAACCACCAATATCCTTACCCCGAATTGTATTTCTCATTTTTTTACTTAATTTAACTAAATAATCTCTATTCTCATCTGTAATAATCTCAATAATAGGAATAAGTTTATTATAAAATTTATTCTCAAACTCTTCAACAAGTGAATAATCAACCTCAAAATCTTTAAATGCATCATCTGGCCCTTTTTCAGAGTATAGTCTAATAAAATCTAAAACATAATCTTTATCAAATCTTGAATAGAGATCAATTAAAATAGAACTTACGATTGTATTATCTGAAATAACCGCAATTTCCGCTACATTTAAAGGATATTCATTACCATTGAATGAAATGGATAAACCACCATTATCTCTTGCATATTTTAATGGTTCTACATCAGTGATACTATCACCTATATAAATTATGGATCCATAGTCAAGACCTAATTTATCAACAATATCTTCAACTGCTATTTGTTTACCTTTTCCACCAACAGTTTTCACACTTTCAATATATTTATTAATTTCAAGTTTAGGAAATTCATTAAAGAAAATATCATATAATATATTAAAGTCCTCCTCACTTTCTTCACCATGTTCAAGTATGATTTTTCTAAAGTCCTCAACTTTTTTAAACTCTTCAATAAACTTAGGTGATTTTGTACCTATAGCTGTTTGAGAATTGTTTGTATTAACTGAAACATTATCTATTTTTTTATCGAATTGATTAAAATTGGTAGCTCCATCCAGATCTAGTTGTGTGTGATAAGTATTTTGAAATGGAAAATCCATATAATTACATAGAGCTTCAATATACTGGCCATAACTAGTACTAACTATAAAAGAATCAATGAGTTTATTTGCAAATCTAAGAGTGTCATCAGATCCATCAACAAGATAAATGTTTTCCCTTGAAAACTTAATCATTTTCTCATTCGTAAGTCTAGCTAATTTATAAAATGGAACAATTAATTTAAGTGTATCACCAGCATGATAATTTTCTAACTTAAGCTCATCAACAAGATAATCATCAAAACGACTAATGATTTTAAATAATTTATCCCCATCTTCAATAAATTCAGATGCTAATTCATAAGCATTATCATTTAAAGTTAAGGGACCTTCACAATCTGTGATAAAAACTTTTTTTACCATAATAAACTTCCTATCATTGGATAATTGTTTTAATGAATGAAAATTTTAAATAATTAAGAAAAATCTTTAATTAAATAATATTCAAAGTTAATATAAATAATAAAATATTCAAATTAATACAGATAATAAACATTCAAAGTTAATATAAATAATAAAATAATAAAAATAAAATAAGTTTAATTTATAAGAACTGCCAAATTGTAGAAACCTTAATTGCATTTACCGGACAAATTCCCTCACAGTTTCTACAAGAAATACAATCATCATGATTTACAAGAACTTTCCCATCTTCAATTGATAGTGCATCAACTGGACAATTTTTAACACATACCTCACATAATTGGCAAGCATGATGATTTACTTCTACAGTACCATTTCTTCTTCCTCTAAGATCTCTTTTAATAAAGAAAATCTCATGATTTCTATTTGTAAAGAACTCTTCTTTAAGCTTAATAGCTTCAAAATCACATACTTCAGCACATAAACCACAGTAGACACAGGAATTATCAGTATTAATTATAATTGGATTAGGACCATCTAAACTAATAGAGTCAGTTGGACAAACATCTTTACATAAGCCACAAGCAATACAATTCTCATTTATCACTTCAATACCTAAACTAGGAGGGAAGAATTCTACAAGGTCTAGAACTTTAATAACATCTAAATCTTCTTTAAGCTGAGAATTTAAACGTTGGTTTAAGAATTCTGTAACATTTACTACAATAGATTTACAATTAGTACAAGTGAATATTTCAACATCTGAAAATTCCATCCCTCTTGGAACATCTCTAATGTCCATTGAGTTTTCATAATCAAAGTCATCAAAATGATAATCTTTAGAAATATCTTCAAGTAGTTTTACTAAAACATTATCAATATTAGTAAGACCTTTAGAGATATTATAAACATCCATATCTATAATTTCAGATGCAATTTCTAATGTTTTAATTTTATTAAATGATTCAAAGGCTTCTTCTCTTTCAACATAATCAATTGCATAAGTAGGACAAGCATGCATACATTCTTCACATCTTGCACAATAAGCAGGGTCAATGAATGGTAATTTATTAGTTTTACCAACGTTAATTGCTCCTTTAGAGGGACATATTCTTGTACAAGTCATACAACCAATACATTGATCTTGGTCAATACAGAGAGTTTTACCTTCTTTAACAGTTTTAGGAAGAATTTCTCCATATTTAATAGCATCAGTAGGGCAATATCTAAAACAATATCCGCAGCGAATACATTTATCTTCATCAATTTCACTATGCACCTCCTCTCCACCAGAGGATGCTAAATGAATAGCTCCAGATTTACATGCATCAACACATGCTCCACAAGCTCTACAAAGCTTTTTATTTATATTAGGAACATTTTCACGAATTGGATCGGATAAAGTCTTTTTAATATGAATAGCATCATAAGGACATGCATTAGTACAGAGAACACAACCAAAACAATGTTCATCTAATTTAATAAATTTAGTATTAGAATCTTGATAAACTGCATCAATTGGACAAACTTTCAGGCAAGGTTTATCTATACAATTAATACATTTTTCATCATCAATTTCATATTCAATATAAACATCACGTAATGGTCTTGGAATAGAGTCAACACTTACCATATTAAATGCCTCCTTCTATTAATTGAAGAGTGATAAAACCTCTTTCCACTAAATGAGAACCAAACATATTAAGCTCTCTTCCCACTAAATGAGAACCAAACATATTAAGCTCTCTTCCCACTAAATAAGAACCAAACATATTAAGCCCTCCTTTCTGCTAATTGAGAAGCTTTTACAGAAATGTGAATAACTTTCTCATTATTATCATTTGTATCTAAATTAAATTTAGCTAAGAAATATTTTATAACTCCAAATGGACAGGTTTGATAACAAATACTGCATCTTAAACATTTTTCTTTATCTCTTACAATAGTATCCTTATCATAATCAAAGGATATAGCTCCAGTTGGACAATCTGGAATACACATTTGACATTTTTTACAGCTGTCTTCATCCCAAGTGATAATTCTAATTTTTAATCTATTGATAGCATCTTCTAAAACTTCATTAACTACTTCTTCATCATTTAAAATAGTTAAAGACTTATCAAAGATAGGTTTAAATTCTAACTCATCTAAAAAGAGCTTATCAGTACCTAGTTTAATCAATTCATCTTGTTTAGATCCAATATATTCTTCTAAGGTTTTAACTACAAAATTAATAATTTTCTTTTGTTCTTCAAGATTATTAACAAATACTCCTTTCATAGCTCCTTTAACAGGGCATGCGTCTAGACATTTTCCACAAGATATACATTTAGATTGATTTACAACAACCTTATCTCCAATTTCCTCAATAGCACCAACTTCACAAGCATCCATACACTTATGACATCTAATACACAAATAATCATCTACAATGTATTTTCTTTTAGAAGGAATAATATTAAATTCTTCATGAATAAAATGATTTTCCCCACATTCTAATGTTTTTGGAGTGGAAGGGCAAACTTCAGCACAGAAACCACATCTAATACAAGCTGCTTTATTAATAACCGGATAGATTAAGCCGATAGATTCTTCATTATCTGAATCTCTAATTAATTTGATTGCATTTGGAGATGGACAAGAAGCAGTACAAGAGCCACAACCAATACAATATTCCTTAATCACTTTAGGAAAATCTCTAAACCTGTCTGGTTTTTGTACTAAGTCTTCTTTTGATTTTGCATCGAAAAAACCATCTATCCAAGCTTTTCTTGCAAATTCATAAATATACCATATAATTGAAGACATTTTTATTTCACCTCCTCAAGAGGAAAAGAGAAAATAGAATAAAAAGAATTTAAAAAAACTTTATTCATTTAATTTCACCTCAAAGAAGTCTTTTATAGCATATTTACCAGTATCAATATCTGTTATAGCTACTCTTTCAGTACAAGCAATACAAGGATCTGAAGATGCATATGTTGAAACTGCATCAGAAACCGTAGCTACATCTTTAAGCATATATCTTGCACAAGAATCAATATTCATAATACTTGGAGTTCTAATAGAAATACGCTTGATTAAATCCCCGTTAGTTTCTACCATATAAGTTACTTCTCCACGTGGAGCTTCATTTCTCCATTCACCATAACCAGAAGCAATCTCTACAGGAATTCTAATATCCCCTTTAGGCATATTGTCAATAGCTTGTTTAATTAAATCAATAGATTGTTCAACTTCATAAAGCCTATTTAAAGTACGGGCATAATTATCTCCTTCTTTTCTCCAAATAGGTTTAAAGTCAAATCCATCTTGATAAGTGTAATGATCTTCTCTTAAATCATGTTTAATACCAGAAGCTCTTCCAATAGGTCCAACTGCATGACCTTTAATAGCTTCCTCTTTAGTCATTACTCCAACACCTTTTGCCCTTAAAGCAACGATAGGTGCTTCTTCAAATAGTGCAATATGCCTATCGAATCCATCCTCAATCTTCTTTAAGTTTGCAAGTATTTCATCAAAATGTCTTTCGTTTGCATCCATACGGACACCGCCAACAACATTCCAACCTAAATTAACCCTATTACCAGTTAATAATTCAAGGGAATCCATTGCATATTCTCTTAAAGCTAAAACATGCATAAATAAGGTTTCATGATCAAGAGTTTTAAAGAATGTTGAATTTGCAAGTAAGTGAGATTGAATTCTATCTAATTCATTTGTAATAACTCTTAAATATTGTGCTCTAAGTGGAGCACGAACTCCAGAAATTATTTCCAAAGTCTCAGCAAATGATTGTGTATGCTCATATGAACAAATACCACATACTCTTTCAGCTAAGTAAATACATTTCTGCCAAGTTTTACCTTCCATAATCTTTTCAATACCTCTATGAACATAACCATAATCAATTTCGGCTTTAATAACCTTTTCACCTTGAGTTTGAAGTTTAAGTCTTAAAGGTTCCTTTAAACCTGGATGAATTGGGCCTATTGGTAATATCATAATATCGTAACTCCTTATTTACTTATCTGATAAAATTTATAATTTTAATAAACTTAACAATTTTAGAAATACTAATAATTTTAAAAATATTAATAATTTCAAGGATATTAATAATTTTAAAAATATTAATAATTTTAATAAATTAATAATTTTAAAAATATTAATAATTTTAATAAATTAATAATTTTAAAAATATTAATAAATTTTAATAATACTAATAATATTAATAATCTATGTTTTAATTCAATATATTACTTATAACTAATCTTTTCTACTATCTTGAGCTCTTCCTTTAGCTGCAAGTGCTCCAGGAGCAACAGTTAAAACTGCTTCTAAAATTTCACTTGGTCTTGGAGGGCAACCTGGAATAGCTGCATCTACTGGAATAAAGTCAGAAACTGGAGCAAGAACTCTTCCTCCTTCTTGTGCAAATACATCTCCAGATTGTGGACAGTTTCCAACAGTTACAACAATTTTAGGTTCAGGAGTTTTCGCATAAATCCTTCTTAAATTCTCTCTCCATTGTTCTGTAACTGCACCAGTTACTAAAAGAACATCAGCTTCACGGGGATTATTGTGAACATAAATCCCATACTGTTCAAGATCGTATCTTGGAGAAAGAAGAGCGACTAATTCCACGTCACAGCCATTGCATCCTCCACAATTTACAATACAAACATGAATTGAACTTTTTCTCACAATATCTTTAAGTCTTTTAAGCATTTTAATTACCTTTAAGTTCTTGTTCTTTTAATAATGATTTAATAAATATAAATTTCTAATTCTATAATTAAAATATCTCTAATTAATTATTTTTCTTTAACCAAGTCAATAATTTCAGCTCTACCTTCTTCAAGAGCATCTTCATATTTTTTACCATTTTTAACAATATCTTTAGTTAAATTATGAGTAATTCTATCTGCATCTTCCTCAGATACAAGTTTAATAACATCACTTAACCAGTAAAGTCTTAAATCAATATGTAATTGTCTTTTTATTTTTTCTCTATTTGCTATTTCATATGTAGCATGCATATTTTCTAAATCACTCATATCAAAATGATTCATAAGAATATCTTCAAATTCTTCTTTAGAAATATTAAATTCTTCAGATAATGGAATAGTAATATCATTTTCCCAATAAAAACTATGAAGAACTCTCAATTTCATCATTTCTAATTTTTCTTCATTACTCATATAAATCACCAAATGAGTTCATTTAGTTAGAATTTAAACAAAAATCCTGATGTTAAAATCCAAACAACTACTGCAATAAAAATAGCAACTGCAGTTTCCATACGGCCATAACCTGGCCTTCTTCCTATTGTAAGGCCAATAAAGAAGAATGCTAAGCTAAGTAAAATTACAGAACTGATAAATCCTATTAGTCCATGATTTAATAATAAAAACCATCCAACAATAGCTAAAACCAAGGTTAAGACATCTATTTCAGATATTATAAAAGGTTCCATATGCTTCTTATAGCTTAACAGCAAACCAGCAATTGATCCTATTATAAAAACTAAAATATAAATCATAATATACAATTCTTCCATAATTTCACCTTGATTTTATAAACTTCTGATTTTTAACTATAAATTCTAATTAACAATTTTGAAATAAATATAAAACTTTAACTCTAAATTCTAATTAACAATTTTGAAATAAATATAAAACTTTAACTCTAAATTCTAATTAACAATTTTGAAATAAATATAAAACTTTAACTTAAATTGCTTTATATAAACAAATAAATGCTATACAAATGATTAAAAATGTAATAATGAAAGCTAATCTTTCTAAATTCTCAGCTAAATGAGCTGATTTTTCATCCTTTTGCATCAATATAAATGAAACAAAGATAATTCCAATTATAGCTAAAGGAAGGGCTAAAATACTTTGGAAGTAAGTAGCTAAAGCTGCCACTATAAATATTCCTAAAGCTACTAATGAAGTTAATACTCTCATTCCTTTTTCATTACTCATTTTAAAGCCTTCTTTATTAGTTTAAGTTAATTAAACTTTAATTAAGTTTATTTTTAATTTTTTAATAAATTTCATTTTTAAATCTAAATAATAATCATAATAATTGAACCAAGTGTACAAATAACTGCAATTGATATTTGGGCCATTACAGAATGGTTTGGATTTAACATAGGAGTTGTAGCATTAATAAATCCAGTTATAATACAAATTACAATCATTCCAATAAGATATCCAAGTACTGAAATTGGTCCAAAGAATACAGTTAAGAATATCCATAATAAGATATACCAAGCAATTGACTCTGAAAACATTATGTATCCTTTAAGTAAACCAAAATGCTCAGTTTCAAATCCAGATATAATTTCTTTTCCTTTTGTAATTCCAAAAGGAGAATATGGGGATTTTGTAACTATTAATGTAAAGAACATAATTGCTGCAAGAGGTAATTTAAATATTAAAGGCCCGTTTGCTGCTTGATAATCTATAATTCCACTGATATCCATAGTTCCAGTTAAAATAAAGATTATAGCAATTATAGCAAATAATGGTAATTCTCCTGCTGCTGAGAATACAGCTCTTACACAACTTACTTTACCATATGGAGAACCTGAAGAAGATCCTGCATTATGTTCTACAATCTTATGGATTGCATAAATACCAAATAATATCATTAAAGAACCTTTGGTAACTGGACCTACAATAACTCCAGTAACCCAGATCCCTGCTAAAATAACTGTAATACCTACATAAAAGGGCATTGCAGCTGTTTTTGGAAATGAAGTTTCTTTAAAGAAAAATTTCAAAGAATGCAACAAATATTGTATAATAGGAGGTCCAGGTCTTAATTGAACTCTCGCCATAACTTTTCTATGGAAACCTAATAAAAGACTACCTGCAAGGAAGGCTATAATTACGTTGATTAAAATTTGAGCCATTAAATTCATAATATCCTTCAAAGAGATTTATAATTAGTTTAAATTAGAGAATAATTGTAAAAATTTAAATTATTATCTAACTAATAACCAGTAAATGGTTCTTCTCTTCTTTCCTCCTCTTCATCTTTTATAGGTTTAGACATAGTAAGTAGTCCAAATGAAAGTATTAAAAATGGTATACAAACAATAGCTATTGCAAAAACTATCCAATCAGCTGGATTAAATATTAAAGCATAAAGTATAGCTAATAGAGATACAGCAAAGATAATATAACTAGCTATTTTCATTTTATTCATTTTATCAACCTTCTATTTTAATAATAAATAAATTTAATCTTTAATAAATATAAATTTTAATAAATTATAATTTTTAATAAACATAATCTTTAATAAATATAACTTTTAATAAATGTAACTTTTAATAAGTATGGTTTTTTATTTTAATTTATTTAAACTTTTAAAACCATATTTACAATATAGTTAATAAGATTTCAACAAATCTTACAATAATAAACAATGAACTTAAGTGAATAATTAATATAAATGGAGATCCAGGAGTTCTAAACATTTCCGCTTTACTTGCAAAGAATGGTGCTATACCACTTTCACCACAAACTCCAATTAGCATTACAAGTGCACCAAATATCATCATTGGACTTGCAGGAATTGTAGCTAACTCAAATAAGCTTAAAGTACCAGTAGCTGCTAAAATCATAGCTGCTCCACCAAATAATGGCAAACCACACATCATAGCAATTAAGCCATATTGATAAGCAGAATTTAAAACATCTACCTGCTTTACAGCAGAAACAATCCCAATGTTAACAATACCGATTAAAGCCATAAATAAGGTAAAGTTAAATAAATCTCCAGTAATCATAGCTCCAGCAGTAGCTATGCCACAAATAATAGCTAAGAATCTCCTATGTTTAAATTCTTTTATGCCAACTGAAACTTTATTTTCATCAAGTGATCCAAACATAGATTCTACCTGAGTTTCAGTACGGCTGATAGCTATTAAAGCTGTAAATAAAAGCATAGTTACAAACAAGAATATGTGTAGAGGGTTTAAATAAAGAACAATATCACCTAATGGAATTGTTCCAAATAAGTTTCCACCTAAATTCTCTATAAGCATTTAACAGTCTCCTTTTCTAATTTCAATAATCATTTTCTACCGTATTCTTCTCTCATTAAGATTCCGATTAATCCAATCTTAGAAGCTACTTTTAAGAGTAAACCAAGAGCTGCTAAGAATAAACTTAATAACCAATATTGCGGTAATAGGAAGAAGGATATAAAACCAACTATCCATAAACACCAAGAGATACCAGAAATTGCTCCTACACCATCAAGAACAACAATTGGTAAACCTCTAACTTTTCTACTTAATACATAAATTACAATACCTCCACCAGCTACTGCACCACCAGTAAAACCAGATAAGAATACACCATAAGCAATTAATATTAATGCAATGAAATTAGGAGAGCTTGTCATAATTTCCATATTGATATCTAAAGGCATTGGTGTAAATGAGGTATCTTTGTCAGCTTTTCTCATTTCACGAGATATTAAAATCTCAGATATAGCCATGATCTCTGCTAATTCTACTACTAAACCTGGAAGAATTAAAGCTTCAGATAAATCAGTTCCAACAGCAGCTACAACTATAAGCATAGCTAAACCTACAATATCAGTTAAGATAAGAATTTGAATATCTCTTTTCTCTATTGAAATTCCAATTAAGCCAATGAAAGCTACAATTAAACCACCATATAAAGCTGTGGTATACATTGAACTATAGAAAGCAGAAACAAATTGAGGAATTACACTTACTACCATCAATATACACCTCTATTAAAAGTGATTTTATTTATAGTACTAATCATAAAATCATTTAAATTACTAATCATAAAATCACCTAAACTCCTTTTTAGCTTGTTTTTGGCGAGCTTGACGATTGCTTTCTTCAACTTCACTAGCTATTCTATCAGAACTTGCAATAGCACTTTTTACATCCTCTTTAATATCCTTTTTAGCTTTTTTTCTATCCATAGTAAAGTTAATAGCTAACCATGATGCAATAATAAATGCCATCATAAGAATAGAAGATTCTAAGATAGTATCAAAACCTCTTGTATAGTAAAGGATTTCATCTATTACTCCTCCAGGAGATGAACATATACTTGTTCCAAAGTATGGAGAAATATCCTTTAGCATTTCAGCTATTGGAGTCATGTATGAATTAATCCAACCTAGATTTCTAGAATTTTCAGGATATTGGGCTTCTGTAAGACCAGGACTTTCTAAAATCTCACCACCTCTATCATATGGAGCAATAGCAAGTCCTGCATCCATTTGACTTTGAGGAGCTGGACGAGTATAAATTTGGTTGGTATTTAACTCTACAGGAATCAAAAATCCAGCAATCAATAGTAAACCTAAAATTAGAGCAAATAATCTAGGAATATTCTTTGGATTTGCTAATTTATTCCATATTTTTGCTATTTTAGGCATTTAGAAAACCTCCAGCATTAATTTTAAATAAATTGATAAACATTATACATCAGCTCCAATCTCTTCTAAACGAGCAATAGCTCTAAATAAGATTAAAGTTACAATGATAGTAGTTGCAATTAATGTCAAAAGAGCTAATGTAGAATTATAAGTAAGCAAAATTAATGAAACTCCTACAGATGCTACTTCTGTATTTATTGTTCTTATAACAGGGTCTTTTACACCAGGACCCCAAACAGTAGCAATGCTTCCAAAAATAGCTAATGCTAAACCTACATAAACCCAAAGTGCAAGATTAAACATTATTTACCACCTTTAGAGTTTCTTTCTTGATTTTCAGCACTATAATTTAATTTATCAAAAGTAGAATAATCTTCTAATTTTGATTTACGTACTCTGTCAATTTTAATTAAAGCAAGTAAAAATACAATAATAGACAACGGATTAAGAACAGCAGTTAAAAAAGCTACATCTAAATATTTAAAGCTAACAATAGCTAAGAATAAGCCTGCCTCTAAAATTGAAACCATGATTACCTTATCTAATGGTTTCTTAAGAAGAACAACCCCAATAGCGCCAATTATCATCAAAGCAATTGATATTGTTGTTAAATCAATGAATTCTAACATTTAAATCCCATTTCTATTATTTCAAATAAATAAAAAAAACAATAAATCAGTATAATTAATTCTCTTTATGCTCTTGCATATTCTCATCATAAGTGATTTCACCTTCCAAATCTTTTAAACTATAGGCAATTGCATTTGCCCCAATCGTTGATGAGATAAAGAAAGTTGCAGCTAATACAAGACCAAATGCACTTTGAATATATAATGCAATTAATGCAGAAACACAGAATCCTATTACATTTATATAAAGTAATTTTTCTGCCATATTTTTAGTTATTAAAGCTCTCAATGCCATTAAAACTGTAATAACTCCAATAATTTCAATATACATAATTTAACCTTGCATTTTTATTTAAATTCATCATATAAGTTAATTTTTGATATTTAGCTTTATTTATATTGATTTTTAAATCAATTATTTATATTTAGTATATCTACCAAAGGATTTTGCTATTTTTCCAATCAATCTAGAAATTGTTGGATGGTGGATTCCTTGAATTGTAAATATTGCAATTGTCATTCCGCAAATAAACATCTCTGGGGTGATTCCAATAAAAGAAAATATAGCTATTAATGAGGTCATAGTTAACGCACCACAAGTTCCAGCATAACCAGAATCGGCACATAATCTATTTCCAATATAAACTATCAATGCTGCTATTAATCCTCCCTGAATTCCTAAAACATAAACTCCAATTGATGCAATTAATGTTCCTGCTGAAGCATCTGGAGAACATAAAATGTTTCCTTGGAAGAAACCTCCTGCTAAATCCCCTTTCCTATTTTTTATAGAATAAGCTACAGTTTCAGCACCTTTAACTCCTGGAGCTTCAGCTAGGCCTAAGAAGGTATCAACTATAACAAAATTAAGCCAAGAGATAATAGTTGCTAAAATTAAGCCAATGATTAAATCCATTATTTACTACCTCCTTCAATTTCTGGAGGATTTGGAAAAATATAATCGAATAAATATTTTACAAAAAGAGCAGAAAATATTCCTACGATTATTGCAATTAATAATCCTTCATAAATCCAAAATATATTTAATGAATAAAATATAGCTAAAATCCCTATAGCGAAAATAGGAGTTGGAAATAGTGCACTTTTAGTCTTAGAAAACCTAATTGGCTTTTCTGGAAGAAGAGGTAACTTTAAAATTAAAGCTAAGACTACTGCAACTATAATAACCACCATATAATTCACAAATAATTGAAATCCATTAGCACCTATACTAATCATATTTAATAATATGTTATTATATAATATATATCTTATTACTTAATGACAAGTCGAAAATTAGGGTAATCTTGTGATTATTCTTAAAACTAAAAAAAGATAATTGAATTAATACAAAATAAAGAAAAAATATTAATAAATTTAAAAAAATAACTAATTTAAAGAAGAGAAATTTAGGCATTCCTAAAAATTTATATAAAATTTTATATATAATAACTCTTTTAAAAAAATGAATTTTTCATAAAAATCATTAATTTATTTAATTTTGTAATTAATTTATTTTTATTGTAAATTATTTAATTTATTATGGTTTTTTATAAGATTACATAATATTAAAATAGTATTAAAATTATAGATTTATACAATATAGATGATAATTAATATTAATATAAAAAATGATTTTATAAAAAAATAATAAATTTAAAGTAAAATTTTAATTTTAGATTATAAAAATAAGGACCTGATGTAATGGAAAATAAAGAAATTGTAGTTACTGGAGGATGTGGATTTATAGGATCACATGTAGTTGATGCATTAATTGAAAACAATAAAGTAACAATTATCGATAACTTATCCTCTGGGAAAATAGAAAACTTAGAAAATCATAACCATGAAAATTTAACTTTGATTAAAGAAGATTTATTAGATGCAGATTTAGAAGAGATTTTAAAAGGAAAAGATTATGTATTCCACCTTGCAGCATTAGCAAGTGTTCCTGGAAGTGTAGCAGAACCTTTAAATTACAATCAAACAAATATTGATGCTAGTTTAAAATTATTAATTGCATCTAAAAATAATAATATAAAGAAAATTGTCTTTTCATCATCTTCTGCAGTTTATGGAGAGAATCTAAATATGCCACTTAAAGAAAGTGAGCTATTTATGCCTTGCTCTCCTTATGCAGCTCAAAAAGCAAGTTGTGAATTATATTTAAAATCATTTTATGAAAGTTATGGCTTAAACTATGTAGCATTAAGATATTTCAATGTCTTTGGTCCTAGACAGGATGAAAATTCCCAATATGCGGCAGTCATTCCTAAGTTTATTTCTGCAATACTTAAAGGAGAAAGTCCAGTTATTTATGGTGATGGGGAACAAAGTAGAGATTTTATTTTTGTTAAAGAAATTGCAAAAGCAAATATTGCAGCATGTGAATCTGACTATAATGGTGTTGTAAATGTTGCATTAGGTAAATCAATGACTATCAATAAATTATTTGAAGTAGTTAGAGATGCACTTAAATCAGATATAGAGGTTAAATACCTTGATGAACGTCCGGGAGATATTAAACACTCATTAGCAGATATTTCAAATTTAAAAAATATTAGCTTTAATGTAGAAGAGGATAAATTTGAAGAGCAGTTAAGAGAAACTGTAGAATGGTTTAAAAAAGAAATGGAATCTTAAAATTTTAAAATTTTTATTTAATGATAAAAATAAAACACACAAAATTTTAAAAAGTTTTTATTATAAAATAAATATTAAATCTAGAAA
Organism: Methanobrevibacter olleyae; assembly: GCF_900114585.1. Classification (NCBI taxonomy): domain Archaea; kingdom Methanobacteriati; phylum Methanobacteriota; class Methanobacteria; order Methanobacteriales; family Methanobacteriaceae; genus Methanobrevibacter; species Methanobrevibacter olleyae. The sequence goes on from NZ_FOTL01000019.1 coordinate 30,876, forward strand.
GTCGAGGTTGTAAAATGAAAATAGAAGTATTAGATACTACACTTAGAGATGGAGAACAGACTCCAGGAATCTCTTTAAATGCAGTAAAAAAATTAAGAATAGCTACTAAATTAGATGAAATAGGCATAAACTCCATTGAAGCAGGATCAGCTATTACCTCAGAAGGCGAAAGAGAAGCTATTAAATTAATTACTTCACAAGGATTAAAAGCTGAAATTCTAAGTTTTTCAAGAACATTAATTAAAGATGTGGATTACTGCTTAGAATGTGATGTAGATGCAGTAAACCTTGTAGTTCCTACTTCTGATTTACATTTAAAATATAAATTAAAAAAATCTCAAAGTGAAATGCTTCAAGATGCTGTAGAAGTAGTGGAATATGCTAAAGATCATGGACTTCTAGTAGAGCTTGCTGCTGAAGATTCAACAAGAACTGGTGTAGAATATTTAAGAGAAATATTTAAAGCGACTATTGATGCAGGAGCAGATAGAATCTGTCCATGTGATACTTTAGGAATACTTACCCCCTTAAAGTCATTTAATTTTTATAAAAGGTTTACAGATTTAGGAGTTCCTGTAAGTGCACACTGTCATAATGACTTCGGTCTTGCAGTAGCTAATACATTATCTGCAATAGATGGCGGAGTAAGCAGATTCCATGGAACAATTAATGGAATTGGAGAAAGAGCAGGAAATGCAGCTATTGAAGAAGTAGTAGTTTCTCTAAACACATTATACAAAAATAATGAAGAAGATGCAGAAAGTAAATATACTACAGATATTAAAATTAATCAGCTGTATAAGACTTCAAAATTAGTTTCAAGATTAAGTAATGCCTATTTAGCTCCGAATAAACCAATTGTTGGTGAAAATGCATTTGCACATGAGTCTGGAATTCATACAGATGGAGTTATAAAAAATAGTGCTACTTATGAACCAATTACACCAGAACTTGTAGGGCATAGACGTAAATTTATTATTGGCAAACATGTAGGAACTAAAGGTTTAGATAATAGACTAAAAGAATTAGGTCTAAAGGTAAAAAAAGATCAATTAAATGAAATTTTCTATAAAGTGAAAGACCTTGGTGATAAAGGTAAAACAGTTACTGATACTGATTTAGAAGCAATTGCTGAGCATGTTCTTAATATTGAACAAGAAAAGAAAATTAAACTTGATGAGCTTACAATTGTCTCAGGTAACAAAATCAGGCCAACTGCATCTATTAAGATAAATGTTGAAGATAGAGAATTAATTGAAGCAGATATAGGTATTGGTCCTGTAGATGCAGCTATCAATGCACTTAATAAAGGAATTAAAAACTTTGCAGACATTAAACTTGAAGAGTACCATGTAGATGCTGTTACAGGAGGTACAAATGCATTGATTGAAGTAATTGTTAAACTTAGTTCAGGTGATAAAATCATATCAGCAAGAGCTACTGAGCCTGATATTATTAATGCAAGTGTAGAAGCTTATATTGATGGTGTAAATAGATTATTAGAAAATAAATAATAATTAAAATAGATATCTCAATATAATAGCTAAAATTAAACAAAATTTAAACATTTATTTTATTATTTTTATTATTTTTATTATTCTTATTTTAACAGAGATAAAATGAAAAAATAAAATAAAGAAACTAATTTTATTTTAAGAGAGATAAAATGAAAGAATACAATAAAGAATTAGCTAACTTAGATAATGTTGAAATATTAGGCTTTACTGGAACTATTGAAAGTATTCCAAAAACATTAGACAGAATAGATCAAATAAGAAATACTTGTTGTGATGTTGGAATAATTCAACTTATGAATGCAGATGCAATAGCTGGTAAAGAACACCTTCAACAAGGAACTATTCATGCAATTAATGCATTTAAAAGAGGAGAAAATTTAGCTAATGATTTAGGTATTGAAATATTAATTAGAACATCCGCTCAAAGACAAATATCAAAGGCATTTAATATACTTGGTCTTAAAGAAGGTAAGATGAACATAGCAGTTGTTATGATAGATTGTCCAGATTACTTTCTTGATGAATTATCTAATATCTTTACAAGAAATGATGAGGTTTTAGAAGCTGAGGAATCAATATTAATAAACTTATACAATATTCCTGAAAAAGAATTAAAAACCATACCTATAACAGACATATTAATTGATAAAACAAGTAAATTAATTGTTGAACAATAGAAATTAAAAAATTAAAAAAGAAATAGAAAATATAGAAAGATAAAAAAGAAATAGAAAATATAAAAAACTAAAAAAAGAAATAGAAAATATAGAAAGATAAAAAAGAAAAAAATAAAATTTTAACAAAATTAACTTGACCTATCTCTTTTTCTTATTAATCCAAATAGGAATATAAGTAAAACAATAGCAAAAGCCATAATATATCGAATATCAAATGATTTTTGACTGATTGGATTATCTTCAAACAATTCAACCATCTTTTTATTATTAGAATCCTCACCTACAAAAGTAGAATTTAAATTATCTGATTTTTTTCTAAATATAGTGAACTTATTATTTAAAGAATTATTTTTAGAACCATTTAATAAATTACTAGACCTATTATTTAATAAGTTACTAGAACCATCTAATAAATTACTAGACCTATTATTTGATAAATCATTTAAGCTTGATGAATCACTTCTTAAATTATTTGTTTTTCCATCTGAAACATTTAAATCAGCTTTATTATCATCAAATTTTAATCCAGTTTTATTTGAATTTGGAACTAAATGATTAAAATAGCTTTTATAATTTTCACCATAATATTCATTTAAAACATCAGAATATCTATTTAACAATGAAAAATCTAAAAGATCAAACAATCCCATGTTTTGATTAGTTCTACTTGGTTTAATCCTATTAGAAACATTATTTGGATCTACAACACTTGGGTCTGTAGGGTCTTCATCACCCCAATTATTATCATCAAACATAGGGAATAAGAGTTTTGTATTATTCCATCTAAGAAATATTTCTTTTCCTAAAGGGGAAGAATTATTTGTAATAATATTATTTCCTACTTTTATGACAGTTTTAGCATCAAACATAGGTTGTTGTATATAAAATGAACCACCAGTTTTATCAGCTGTATTATTTATAATAATCGAGTTTGTGAGGTTAATACTACCAGAAACCATTAGAGCACCACCATTAGTACCTGCTGTATTATTAATAAAAATACACCTATCAATACTTGAGTTTCCAGCCCAGCTATAATAAGCACCAGCCCACTCATCTGCATGATTATACATAAAAATACAGTCTTGAATATTTCCATATCCAAAAACACTGACACGAATAGCTCCACCATCACGACCAGCCGAATTATTAATAAATACAGAATTATAAATGTCTGAACGTCCATAACAAGTAGTAACAGCACCACCATCATGATCTGCATGATTACCTATAAATAGTGAATTATTTACAAATAAATAACTTCTATCTGTTTCATTGCCATAATTGGAAATAGCTCCTCCATTAGTAACATTTAATGCTGTGTTATTTATGAAAATACAATTATCTACATAAACATTACCAGTTTCTATACAGATGCCACCACCAAAATTATCTGTTTTACCGTTGATAATTGTTAAATTATTAAATTTAGCAGTTATATTGATATTGTTAATAAAAAATATGCTTGATAATTCTTCACCATCTATAATAACTTCTCGTGGATTGGCGTTTCCTTGAAAAGAGATATTTCTAGTAATATTTATTCCATGAATTTTATATATACCTGGTTCGATTAGAATTGTATCGCCATTATTTGCACTTTCTATTCTATCAATCAATTCTTTAGAAGCTTCATCGAAATATTGGCTAGAATTAGAGTTTCCATCAGCTAATTCACAATTATAATCATTAGATGATTTAGATAATGATTCAGATATGGAATTTACTTCTTCAAAACCTAAATCAATATTATCATCATCAGTTATATCTTCCTTAAGAGTATTATCATCAATATTTTCAGCACTAATTGGAGGAACTGTAATCAAAATAATTAATAATAATGTAAATGATATCCATTTAAGTTTATCTTTTATTTATATACCTCCATACAAATCGATTATTTAAATTAAAATAAAATTTAATTTATATAAAATAAATTAGCTTAATTAATCTAAATAAAATATTTAAATTAAAAAAAGCTTCATTTTATTAGATAATTTAATTTTATTTAATAAAATATAAATTTAATAATATTATTTATATTTTTTAACAATATATAACATTTTTCATAACGAGAAATAAAAAATTGATAAAAAGAGAAAAAATTAAAAAAATGATAAAAAAAAGTAAAAAATTGATAAAAAGAGAAAAAATTAAAAAAATGATAAAAAGAGAAAAAAGTAAAAAGTAATTAATTATCATATTTTTTTAAAATATTAACCATATTATCTAAATTATCTATTCCCAAACAGGAAATATCGAGATTCTTGATTTCTAAAGCTACTGCTTTTTCTTTTAATCTATTATAATTAGGACATTTAGTAATCATACCATGACTATCTAAAACAAATTCTTGACGTAATTTATAAGATAAGGATTTAGAATCATCTACTTTTATAATTACATTTGTTCCTCTTTTATCTTTATGAAATACTTCAAAATTAGTTTTATTTTCAATCCTTTCTTTAAGGTATAGGCAAGCTTCAATAGTTTTATTTAAATTTTCTTCTGTAAAGTCAAGTTCTCTATTTATTCCACAAGCAGTTATATTACTTGTTTTACTTGTTTTTAAAAGAAGTTTTGATTTTTCTAATAAAGAATTATCATTAGTTGTAATAAACCCGCCATCTTCAACATTAACTATTTTTGGAGAACCTGTAGAACCTATTATAATATCTGAGTAATTACCATTTGCTAATTTATTACTAGAATCACCAATAGCTCCTGAAGCATCTTCTACTAAAAGCATGTTGTTTTTATGAAGAAATTGGCAGATTTCTTTAATATCTTGTTCAGCAGTATAAGCTGCAAAGCTTGTTAAAAATAGTGCAGATTTGTTATTTTCATCATCTAAATCTATATCATCAGTTGATGCTAAATCAATACTTTCTTTTAGATAATCTAAATCAACTAAACCTTGATTAGTTTTTACACTGATTAAATCTTTATTTAAAAACTTAGCAATTTGTTTAAAACCATTCCATGCTCCCTGATCTGGAATTAAAATGACTCCATCAATTGAATTCATAGCAGATAAAATAGCGGAATTGCCACTGTTAACTAATTTAGCATATTTATGATTAGTAAAATTAGCTAGTTTGTCCTCAGCAATACCATGATAATCTAAATTATCTTCACCATTTGCTAGTTTAGACATAGCTATTTGAGTTTCTCTTGATGGTTTTTTAAATTTAAGATTCATATTTTAACCTATAATAAATTTTCTAATCTATAATAAATTAGCTAATCATTAAATTAATAGAAATTAATTAAATTTTCTTATAAATAAAAACTATTGTAAATATAGTGATATAAATAGAAATTAATTAAATTTTCTTATAAATAAAAACTATTGTAAATCTGGTGATTTTTTAAAGAAAGAATCCAATGTTGTCTGCTTAGAATGTAATAATTCATTTAATAAATTACTCTGTTTAACATATTTACTAATAGGAATCTTTAACTTTGTTCCACAATAGACAACAGCATCCTTTAAGGTTTCAAATTCTTTATAATCACCATTCATTGCATATTTAATATTCTCTCTAACATTAAATACACCTAATGGCACATAACCTGAATAAGCTTCTCTAAGAATAATAAGGCCGGACTGAAGTTTAAGTTTAGCTAATTTATCAAGCACAGCCATTTTAGCAGTATAATAACATCCCCCCACACATGAGTACTCTGTCTTATCAGAATTTGTTTCATAATCTGAGAAGATCATTTCTTCTTTCCCCATGATTTTTATAAATGCTTCAAACCATTCATATTGCCATTCAGTAGGAGTTAAAATTATTGCATAATAATTCTTTAAGCTTGAAAACTCATAAACCCTATAGCTATCCAGTATAGGATAATGTCTTACTTCTTTTAAAAGATTATCTGCAATTGTACTATCACAAGCTGTAATAGACCATCTTGTAGGAACTAATCTTCGATTCTTTTTAAGGCCAAAGGCTCCAACGGAGAAAGCTTTTTGCATAGCTGAAAATGGAATATCTTTATTATGCAAATTCATTACAGCTTCACGTGCTTTTAAATCAGTATCATAAAAACTTTTTTCCAGTTGCCTATCCCATTTAACTGCATCGATATCAAATTTTTCTATTAAAGCACTTGGTCCATGAGGCATACTTTCTTCATTAAACATTGCACCAGTTGGTCTTGATCCAAAAGTAGCTTCACTATCAATTGACTTTGCTGCAAGAGAAATATCCTGAAGCTTTTCTACAAAAGGATTTTCCAAGTCTTTAATATCCATCAATTGTTTTCCACGAACAAGATTCATACGATATCCAATAATATCTTCTTGAGTTTTATTTTCACCAATCCAACTCTCTGGAGAGTCCATAATAGCAGTATCACCAGTTTGTCCAACCATCATAGGTCCAGCATAGACTTTAGGATAACTCCATCGACCTATAAAAACAGATGGTGGCGTACTACCATCTAAATCCTTTCCAATATTAACTGATTTCATCTGTATTTTTTCAGTTAATTTAGCTAAATAAGCATTTTTAGTTGATTTAGATGTTCTCATAATAAAACCTATAAATTTAAATAAAAATTAAAAAATAGTTTAAAAAATTAAATTAAAAGTTAAATTAAAAAATAAAAATAAAATAAAAATATAAGTTAAATTAGTTATTTATGATTAATTTATCTTTATTTAAGCAAATTCAATGGTGCTTGGTGGTTTATCACTAATAGATAAAGCAACATGAGTAACTTCAGAAACTTCAGAGGTGATTCTTTTAGAAATAGTTCTAATTACATCCCAAGGCATCTCAGGAACAGTTGCAGTCATTGCATCAACAGAACTAATTAATCTAATTACAACTAAATAACCAAAGTCTCTCTTATCACCTTTTACACCAGTAACTTTAGTATCAGTAAGTACTGCAAAGTATTGCCATAATTGTTTATTTAAAGCTGCTTTTTCTACTTCTTCCCTTACAATAGCATCAGCAGCTCTACAAATAGCTAAATTTTCTCTTGTAAGAGCTTCAATAACTCTAACACCAAGACCAGGACCTGGGAAAGGCTGTCTTTGAATAAGTTTTTCAGGAAGACCTAGTTCACTGCCAACTTCCCTTACTTCATCTTTGTATAAATCTCTAATTGGTTCAACAAGATTCAAAACCATACCACTTGGTAAAGCAATATTGTGGTGAGATTTAATCTTTCCTTCAGTTTCAATCCAATCTGGTGCTATAGTACCTTGAACTAAGTATTTAGCTTCAACCTTTTGCGCTTCTCTTTCAAAGACTTCAATAAATACTCTCCCGATGATTTTTCTTTTTTCTTCAGGATCTTTTACTCCTTCAAGTTCAGATAAAAATTCATCAGAAGCATCGATGTATTTAAAGTTTAATCTTTCTTCAAAAACACCACAAACTTGTTCTGCTTCCCCTTCTCTAAGTAAACCATGGTTAACAAATATAGCTGTTAAATTATCACCAATAGCCTCTTGAGCAAGAACAGAACAAACAGAACTATCAACTCCACCAGATAATGCTATAATAGCTTTTTCATCACCAATTTCATCTTTGATTTTGTTAATAGCCCCTTCAATAAATTCTTTTGGTCTTAACATAAAAATACCTTTAAAAAAAAATAATTTAAAAAGTTATTATATAATTAAATATAAAATATGAAAAATATTATATTTAAAAATCTTAATTAATTTATTCAAAATCTTCGATAAATTCCATAATGATAGCTTCTAAGCCTTCATCTTTACCATCCATTACAGCATCCATCATATCTTCATATTTAACATATTTTTCAATTTTTATTGCTTTTTCACCAATACCAGTAATTCTGAAGTCTTGTTCCCCATCACCAATAGGTATACTAATATTTTTAAATTTTAAGTTAGCTTTATTGTCAAGTGCTTTCTTTTTAAAGTCATCTACATTATCAAACATTTTATCAACCCTTTTTAAAAAAAATAAAATAAAAAAAATAAATATGATTTAAAATCTTTGTTTTTTAAATTTATCCTTTTAAATTCCTTATTTATTCATTATTATAATTTTAATAGATTAAGAAATAAAAAATTAATTATTTTCTATAATTTTAATAGATTAAAAAAATAAAAAAATTAATTATTTTCTATAATTTTAATAGATTAAAAAAATAAAAAAATTATTATTTTCTATAATTTTAATAGAAAAAAATTATTATTTTCTATAATTTTGACAAATCTCGTAAAAATTTTTAAAGATAAATTCACCTTTAGGGGTATGATGAACCTCTGGATGAAATTGGATTCCATAAATCTCTTTTTCTCTATGTTTCATAGATTCAATATCACAAAGAGAAGAACTTGCAATTATATCAAACTCTTCAGGAAGAGTGTGAACTTCGTCTTTATGAGAACTCCAAACATCAAGAGGAGATTCAAGACCTTTAAAAAGGTTAGTAGTATCTAAAAGATTTATTTTTACTTGAGCATAACTTTCAGTATCAGAAGTAGAAACCTCTCCACCAAATGTTTTAGCTATTAATTGATGACCTAAACAAATACCAAGAATAGGAATGTCAAAGTGTTTAATATACTCTGCAGCATTTCCTACATCATCAATTGAAGGACCTCCACCTAAAATTAAACCAATAGGTTCTTTTTCTTTAAGTTCTTCAACAGATAATTCATTACTAACTAGCTCAGAAGGAATTTTAAGATATTGTAGGCTTCTTTGAATCCTGTGGTTGTATTGTCCTTTGTTATTAATAACTAAGATTGTCATATAATCCTCAAAATTATTTATTTTCGAATAAATACTCTTTATAATATTAATAAATTAAAGCTAAAAACTAAACATACTTAATATATTATATAATATTACATAAATTATTATATATTTTATATAATATATAAATTTACTACTTTTTAAAATTTAAAATTAAAAAAATAATAAATAAAAATTCAATATTAAAAAAAAAGTTAATCTATTTAAATAATAAAAATAACAATTTAAATAAGTTTAAATACTATTAAAAGATAAATAAAACTATGAAAATTGATGAATTAATTACTTACATAATAATCATATTTATTTTAGCAGTTTTAATTAAATTGTTTGCACACTTATTACCTATTCTTGTTGTATTAGCAGTAGCTTATATAATATATCTTTTTATAACTGAAAAAGAATATTAAACTTTTAAACTAATTCTTTTTCTTTTTTCTTTTTTGTAATTTATATAATTTTTTTATAAAAACCTTTTTTAAACTTATCAAAAACTATTTATAAACCCTCTTTTAAAAACTTATCAAAAACTATTTTTATCAAAAATCTTTAAAAAAAAAATTAATCTATTTCTTAATGTAATTAACAATTTTTTAACTTTAAAAAAAAGCATTAAAAAATTAATAGATATACTTAATAATTAATAAATTTAAAAATATCATTAAATTATTTTTATAAGCTAAAACTTAAATGGAGGAATAAAATGAATAAAAAAATCTTAGGATTTTTTTTTATTTTAATAATTCTTTTTATTATAATAAACATTAACATCATTTCTGCAAGTGAGATAGATTATGGCACAGATACCATTTCAGAAGAAATATTAAAGGATGATAGTGGAATAAATGAAATAAAATCCGTAGAAAATGATATAGGCTCTTTAGAAACTGATGATAAAGATCTAAAAATAAGTGAAGATGATACTTCAATATACAATACTCAAACAAATGAGATAGGTGATTCTAATTCAACAGATGAGGAATCTAATACCTCAACAAATAAAACTACATTAGAAAAAACATCTTTAGACTCTGCAGATTATGTTATAAAATCAAAATATTTAAATGTTTATTTAAAAGACAGCTCTAAAAAAGCTATTGCTGATCAAAAAGTAAAACTTACAATCGATGGTAAAACTATTTCTGAAACAACAGATGATAATGGAATAGCTAAATTTTTAATTAGAAATGTGGCTAAAACATACATAGTAGATTTAAAATTTGATGGTGATTCTGAATATGAGTCTTCAACAAAAACATTGAATTTAAGAGTTATTGCAAAGCCTATTTACACAAAATTAACTATTGCTGAAACTGGTATTATAAAAGGCAATTACTTAAAGGTTTACTTAAAAACCACTGCAGCTAAAGCAATAGCTAAACAAAGGGTAAAAATAACTATAAATGGAAAAACCTACCTAAAAACTACTAATAAAAATGGCATAGCTAAGTTAAAATTAAATTTAAATGCAAAAATTTATAATTTAACTATCCAATATGCTGGAAAAGCCAATTATATACCAGCAAATAAAAAAACACAGATTAATATTCTCAATAGGAAACTCATAGGAAAGACTAGCTATGGAAGAGTAGATCTTATTAGTGTTATTGGAAACCGTAGTTCTAAAGTAAGAATAGCCTATGTTGTAGGTCTGCATTCTATGGAACATCAAATACATGATTCTTTTTATAAATTAATGAAAGATAAAGTAAATATGAAATATAAATATTATATTTATAAGATTACTTTAACCAAAAAAACAGGATCTTATTCAACTCTTAGAATGAGAGGTCAAAAGCTTGCTAAAAATTATATTGTTCCACATGCAAAGAAACAAAAATATGATTTAGTTGTTGACATTCATTCAACATCTGGAATTAGATATAAGAAAACTTACTTTATACATGTTCCAAAAAATAAACATGCTGCATCAATGAAATTAGCTAAAAAAACTATTAAAACTATAAAATCAATTGAGAAAAACTCTAAAATGTTATATTGGTCTCCTCCAACACAAACCAGTCCTCCTTATATTCATTTACCACTTATTAAGGCAGGAACTCCAACATTTGTCTTTGAAACTTGGACTTATGAGAAAAAATCTCAAACAAATAAAAGAGCTAAAATCTTAATTCAGTCAGTAGATCAGGTATTTAGTTAAAATAACTAAATATCTTCTTTTTTTAAATTTATTTTATTTTAAAAAACTATTTTTTATCTAAAATTTATAAATTTAAAAAACTATTTTCCTATCTAAAATTTATAAATTTAAAAAACTTTTTTTTAAATAAAATCCTAAACTGTTAGTGATATTACGAATAAATAAAAATAATTAAAAAAAATAGTAAAAAATAAAGTATTAAAATATAAAAATAATTAAAAAAAATAGTAAAAAATAAAGTATTAAAATATAAAAATAATTAAAATTAAATGATTAAATTATAAATTCAAATCCTTATAAGCAGACATAGCAGCTACTGCTCCTTCTCCACAAGCTACAACCCACTGTTTTAGTCCTCCAGTAATATCTCCTGCAGAATAAACATGCTCTACATTTGTAGCCTGGTTTTTATCAGTTATAATATAATCATCATCATCAAGATTAACTCCTAATTCTTTAGCTAAGTCATTAGAAGGATTATCACCAATAGCAATAAATACAGCATCTGTTTTATAATCAAGCTTTTCACCATCTTTTAAAAGACTAACAGAATCAACCATAATTTCTCCTTTAATCTCTTCAATGACAGAATTCCAAAGAACTTCAATGCCATTCTCTTCTAAAGCCTTTTGAAGATGATACTCACATCTTAATTGATTACGTCTATGAACTAATTTTACATTACAACCAATATCCTTAAGATATAATGCTTCTTGAGCAGCACTATTACCTCCTCCAACCATAAGAACATCTTTTCCAATGAAGAACATCCCATCACATGTTGCACAGTAAGCTACTCCACGACCTAAAAACTCATTTTCACCAGGTACATTTAAATGTTTATGAGATGCTCCTGTAGCTAAAATAATAGATTTAGTTTTAAATTCTCTAGCTCCAATCTCATTTGAAGTCATTAATAAAGGAGAATTTTTAGTTTTTAAGTAAAATCCATCTTCTATTTTTTCGATTGAATCAATAACCCTATTTTCTAAAATTTCACAATAATTTTCAGTTTGTTCTTTCATTTTTGCAATTAAATCCATTCCAGAAATTAAATTAAATCCTGGATAATTTTGCATTAATGGAACTTCTAAACCTTGTCCACCAACACTTCCTTTATCAATTATCAAAGTCTTTGAATTTTGTCTACCTGCATACATACCTGCAGTTAAACCAGCAGGCCCTGCTCCTATAACTATAATATCATAATTTTCCATATAAACACCAAGATATAACCAATAAAATTTAAAATTATGAATATGCTTAGAAATAATAAAAATAATAAAAACTACAAATGAAAATTAATAAAATAATTATTATTATATTCTAAATAATAATTAATTATTTTTTATAATTTATATATTTTAATATATTGTTTGTATTTAAAAAATAAAATATTTTAGAGGTTTAAAAATTTTAGTTTTTTATAATAATTGTTGTATGGCTGTTTTGAGTAAACATTTGATACTATAAATAATCCTAAATGTTTAATTAAACTCTTTGAATAATTTCACTAAAAAATCTTCCAGTATTAACTCTTAAAATGGAAACATGAGTTTCATTACCAATATTACTAATATTACTAATATTACTAATATTACTAATATTACTAATATTACTAATATTACTAACAATTATATGCACTAATGCCTTCAAAAATACCTGTACCTCAATGAGATAGATAAGAAAATACATGAATTTCCCATCAAATATTCACTAAACATTCAGAATTAAGAAATTATAATATGCAAAAATCTTGAAATAATACTTAAATATTAAAAAATAAGAAATAATAAACTATATAGCTAAATTATTAAATTAACATGAATAAATAAAGAAAATAAAAAAGAGGGAGGGTCACAATTTCAAATTTCAAATTTTTGTCTAAATTTTTAATATATTTTTATAAATTTTTTAATTTAAAATTATAAATTTAAACAATTATAAATATTTGGACTTTTTCTTGAACACAAAATATTTGTGACACACCCTCAAAAAATAAAAAAAATAAAGAAAATAAAAAAAATAAAGAAAATAAAAAAAATAAAGAAAATAAAAAAAATAAAAAAATAAAAAAAATAAAGAAAATAAAGATAAATAAAAAATAAATATATAAAACTAATTTTAGAAACTTTAT
>NZ_FOTL01000020.1 GCF_900114585.1 Methanobrevibacter olleyae
GACATCTAGCATAATTCATCCTAAAATAAGGAACATCCTTTTTAAAAATTAAATCAAAAGATTTAAAAACTTCACGACAAGAATTAAATAATCTTACAAAATGAGGATTTGAAAGAACAAAATCATCATTAAAATCGCAAAATATATATTGTTCAACATCTAAAATACTATTTGGAGCAATTGTTTTTTGTTTTATCATGAAAAAAACTTTGCTCCAACTCTTTATTAAATTTTACTATTTTTAAATAAAAATCAAACAATTTTTTAAGAAAAAATTCTAAAAACCACTACTTTTTATTAAAAAAATTTTCAAATCAACAAAGTTTTTGAAAGAGCCCATAATCGCCAGTTATATATAGTATTCTTGTTGATAATTTTCCATCAAGTACATGGTTTTTACCATCGATAATTATGGATTGTGTAATAACTATCTCTGAATCACCATCGGAATAACTATAATCTTTATCTAGAGTTAATGTGTTATTCACCCCTGTATTGTCTATTAAATTTTGTAAATCTGTGAATGTTGATATTGAGCCTTTTAAATTATCCTCATTCATCACAGCATTGACTTCATCTTCTTCTCCAGACTCCGAAGCTATTACACTATCATCACTGGTTCCAAGATTGAGTGTATCTTCTACTGTTTCTTCAACATCTATAGTTGCCATGTTTTCATCTAAACCTATTTCAGATGTTGTATTCTCTTGTGCTGAGACAGCAGAAATAGATAAAAACATTAAAAATAAAAACGCTATAACAATTTTATTTAAGCCCTTAGCCATTAGTTAACCTCCATTTTTTATTAATTTATTTAATTAAATGAAATTAAAAACACAAATATGTATAGGTAATTAATAATAATCCCATACAAACATTTATAAATAATTTAGGGGACTGAATTTTTTCAAGGAAAAATTACTTTAGATTTTCCGCATTTTACCCATTCTCCCAAAAAAGTAGTTTTATTTCTAAATATACAATTGTATTTTTAGTTATATAAAAAAATAGGCCTTTAATACCTTTAAATTTAAATAATATACTTTATAAATGTATTATTGGTAATAATAATGAAGCATAGATTAAATTTAGATACCAAAGACCCAAATTATATTTTGTTAAAAGAAATATTTAAAATTATTGATTCTAGAAAATCACAAGAAATATTAGCATATTACGGATTTAAAAAACCAAGTATAACCATATTTACTTTTAAGGTCATTTTTATAAGTACGTTCTTAGGATTTAAAATTTTATTCATTTTAAAAGAGATTAAATCTAAAGAAACTTCGTAAATTCTTTAATATTTCTGAAGTTTTATCTGCAAATCAAGCTTATAAAATTTTTTCATAAAATAAACTCTGAAAAGCTTTTTTTGAAAAAATTTTAGAAAGCCTTCAAAAAAGAGGAATAATAAGAAAAAAGATATATAACCTTTGATAAAGGATATTACAGCTATAAAATTAACAATTATGAATTAGCAAATATAAAATCATTCTTTTCATTTTCAAAAAGAAAATTCAACAAAGTCAGATTGGACGATATTTTAACCTATCCATTAGTCGTATTTAACAAAATAAAGAAAATTATGGAAGAAAAAAGTGCATACAATAGATTAAAAATGGAATTATTGAAAAAATTAGATTCTTGAGAAAAATTTAAACCAATAAGAGATAAAACAGAAGATTTTTTCAATTATTAAAATAAGGCTTTGAATATAGAGAAATCTGCAAGTATACACTAAAACCAGTTAAAAATACTATTTATTTAAATGTATTTTTAGTAACACTGGTAGTATCACAAGAATTTTACTCAAAACAGCCATACAACAATTATCAAAAAAACTAAAATCTCCAGACCCCTAAATAATATTCATTCTCATTATTTAGTAAAAACATTATTACTACTTCCTATTTTCAGAAAATTAAACCATATTTCAACGATGAACAAACTTAAACAAATTTAAATCCTTTTAAAAATAAGTATAGTATCAAGTGAAAAAAATTAGAATTTAAATAAAGCCATTATTATTTAAAAAAAAAATGAGATCAATTTTAAAACTTTAGAACTTGTAAAAAAGTTTAGACTTAAAAATAAAAATTTATTATTATATTTATAGATAAAATAATTAAAAATAAATTTAAGCCTATAAAATTTTAAAGTTCCAATTTTTTAAATACTAAATATAACACCAACTGAAAAAAGGATTTCAGCAAAGCAAAAAAAAATAAGAAACAATTAATAATATAAAAAAATATATTATAATTATTTTATAGATAATTCTAAATTATTAAACTATAAAGATTTAAAAAAGGAATCAAAATGTCATTTCAAGATAATAAAATGTTAATTATACCTGCTGTAGATATAAAAAATGGAAAATGTGTACAGTTAGTTCAAGGAGAGCCTGGAACTGAACAAGTAATAATCGAAAACCCGGAAAAAGTTGCTAAAAAATGGGAAGATCTTGGTGCAGAGCTAGTTCATATAATAGACTTAGATGGTGCACTTGAAAGTATCAGCAATATAGAAACAATTAAAAAAGTTTTAAAGGAAGTTTCAGTGCCTATTCAACTTGGAGGAGGTATAAGAAGCATAAAATATGCAGAAAAACTCCTTAACTTAGATATCGATAGATTAATTATTGGAACTATGGGTATAAAAAACCCAGAAACAATATCCAAATTATCCAAAGAATATGGTTCCGACAGAGTGATGATTTCTCTTGATAGCAAAGACAATAAAGTTCTTATAAAAGGTTGGAAGGAAAAAATAGATAAATCTCCAACTGAAATCAGCAAAGAATTCCAAGAGCTTGGTGCTGGAAGTATTTTATTTACAAATGTTGATGTAGAAGGTTTACTTGGAGGATTTTATCTAGATCCTGTTATTGACCTTGTAAACTCTGTAGACATTCCAGTTGTCTACTCTGGAGGAGTTACAAGTTTAGATGATTTGAGGCAACTACAAAGTACCGGTGCAAAGGGTGTTGTAATTGGTTCTGCATTATACAAAGATAAAATAAGATTAGAAGATGCTTTAAAATACCAAGATATTAAATAAATTATGCTGATTTATAAATATTATTAGATTTTAAAATGGAGAAAAGAATATGAAAGTAATGGCAACAGGAGCATTTGATATATTACATCCAGGACATGGATTGTATCTTGAAAAAGCAAAAAAATTAGGTGGAAAAGATGCAGTCCTTGCAGTTGTAATAGCTCGTGATTCAACAGTGAAAAAGAAAAAAAAAATTCCTATTATTGATGAAAATCAAAGATTGGAAATGATTAAATATTTAAAGCCTGTTGATGAAGCATATATTGGCTATGATGAGGATATGTTTAAGATTGTAGAAGAAATTAAACCTGATATAATAGCTGTTGGTTTTAATCAAATACATGATGTGAAAAAACTTCAAGAAGAGTTAGATAAAAGAGGAATAAAAGCAGTGGTTAAAAGAGTTGAAGCTCATAGAACTGCAGATTTAGATAGTACATGTAAAATCATTAAAAAAATACGTAATGCTGACTTTGAAGATGATTATGTAAACTGTGATTAAAGTCAATTCAATAAAAAAAACCATAAAAATAATCGATAAAAAAAATAATTCAACAAAAAAACCATAAAAATAATCGATAAAAAAAAAAATAATTCAACAAAAAAACCATAAAAATAATCGATAAAAAAAAATAATTCAACAAAAAAACCATAAAAATAATCGATAAAAAAAACCATAAAATATTAAATAAACATTATAATTATAAATATACAAGAAATAATTAAGAATAGATTAAGGTGTGAAAATGGTAAGTGTAGCAATTGTAGGTGCAAGTGGATATACTGGAGGAGAACTAACAAGATTACTTTTAAACCATCCAGAAGTAGAAATTGAGGATATTAGCTCAAGACAATTTGAAGAAACCCCAATTCACAAAGTTCACCCACATATTAGAGGAACTGATTTAGTATTTAAAAATAAAAAACCAAGTGAATTAGATGCAGACATTATATTTACAGCAACTCCACATGGAGCTTCAATGAAAATCATTCCAGACTTACTTGAAATCGGTGCTAAAGTAATCGACTTAAGTGGAGATTACAGATTTAATGATATTGAAGTATATGAAAAATGGTATGGTCTTAAACATACCTCAGATATTAAAGGTGTTTATGGACTTCCAGAAATTCACAGAGAAGAAATCAAAAATGCTAATTTAATTGCAAATCCTGGTTGTTTTGTAACTGGAGCTATTTTATCTGGATACCCCTTATCAAAGGCAGCTATTGTAGATAGAATGATTTTCGATTCTAAAACTGGAGTAAGTGGTGCTGGTGTAAATCCATCCTCCTCAACACATTATCCAAATATCGGAGACAATGTAAATCCCTATAAAGTAACTTCCCATAGACATACACCAGAAATACAACAAGAATTAGGTTTATTCTCAGATGTAAAAGTATCTTTTACACCTCATTTAGTGCCAGTTATTAGAGGAATTCTTACAACTAACCATTCTTTCTTAATTGAAGGTAGTGAAGATATTTCTAGTGGGGAATTATTGGATATTTATAAGAAAACATATGAAGGAGAACCATTTATACAAATCTTAGAAGATGGTGAAATCCCTCGTTTAAGTAGTATAAGAGGATCTAATTACGCTCAAATCGGATGCTTTGAAATAGATGAAACTGGAAGATTAGTTGTTATATCAGCAATTGATAATTTAGTTAAGGGAGCATCTGGACAAGCTATTCATAATATGAATATTATCTGTGGTTTTGATGAAAAGACTGGATTGAACTTCTTTGGTATGCACCCATAAGAAATATTTATTAAAATTTCATATAAAAACATAACTTTATTAACATGCAAATGTTTAAATAGATTATTTCTTATAAAATAACTTAAGCAGTAAAAATATATATTATTTCTTATAAAATAAGTCAAAAAGTAAAAAAATATATATTATTTCTTATAATAACTCAAGAAGTAAAAAATATATATTATTTTCTTATAATAACTCAAGAAGTAAAAATATTATATTATTTTTATAAAGTAATTCCTGAGGTAAAAATATGGAAAGAATAATTCTATACTATTCAGAGGGAGGAAGAACAAAACTAGTTGCAGAAACACTTGCAATTAATTTAAGATGTGATATCTGTCAAATTAAAGATTTGAAGAAACGTAGGGGATTTAAAAATATATTAAGTTCTACTTTTGATGCATTTAGAGAAAATAAAACAGAAATTTATCCTTCAACTATAAACCTTGAAAAGTATGATACCATTTACATAGGAACACCTACTTGGGCAAATAAACCTAGTCCAGCAATTATTACTTTAATAGATAGATGTGACTTACGTGGAAAAGACATTGTTTTATTTACTACTTCAAGTAATTCTGATGGAGAAGGAACTTTAGAAAAAATGGAAATAAAAGTATTAGCTAGAGGTGCAAGAGTAGTTCAACAATTTAATTTAAAAACTAGAGATAAAAGTCCTGCTCAACTCCAAAAAGATACTAAAAATTTATGTAAATCATTAGATTTAGACTTATACTAAATCTAATCATCACCTATTTTACCTAATCCCATTTTTTTATAATCCCTAATTCCAATTTTACCTAATCCCATTTTTTCAATCAAATAATTTCTAATCCTATTTTTAATTTATGTACTATTTTTAAAGAATATTAAAATTTAAAAAATTATTTTTTAAGCATTTCATATCAATTTTTAAAGATATTAAAATTAAAGCTATAATTAAGCAAACTATTTAATAATATAAATAAGAAAACTATTAATGTATAATTTTTATTAATAATCAAATTAATATAAATTTTATATGAATATTATCAAATTATAAAAAACTAATTAAGTTTATAGGTGTAACAGAGAAATGTTAGAAAAAACGATGGAAAATCACAAAATCTTAATTATTATTCCAATCATTCTTGCACTTTTATCTTTGTTCCTTCTGGCCTTTAATGGATTAGAACAAGGTGTTGACTTAAAGGGAGGATCTCAAGCAGAACTGGAATTATTAGGTTCTGTTAGTCCAACTGAATTAGAACAGACACTTAATCAGGAATTGAACACAAATAATATAAAAGTAACAAGTAATGGAAACAATAAGGCTACTGTGGAATTAGAGAACAGCATTAATTCAAGTACGTTTACAAGTGCGATAAATGGAAAAGCAAAAATAATCAGTTATAATGAAATTGGCCCTGTTTTAAGTGAAGAAGCAATGGAACAAATTTACATTGCTATGCTTTTTGCATTCATCTTTATGGCAATTACTGTATTTATTGTATTTAGAGAACCTGTACCTTCAATAGCAATTATATTAGCAGCATTATGTGATATAGTTATTGCTCTTGGTGGAATGTCTTTATTTAAAATTCCATTATCAATTGCATCTGTAGGTGCATTATTAATGCTTATTGGATACAGTGTAGATACAGATATTCTTCTTACAACAAGACTCTTAAAAAGAAGAGAAGGAACTGTGGAAGAACGTGCTAGAAATGCTATGCATACTGGTTTAACAATGTCTTTTGCTTCAATAGTTGCAATGACTATCTTATTTGTAGTAACCATTTTAATAATGCCTGAAGCAGATACCTTAAGTAATATTTCTGCAGTTTTAGTAATTGGATTAATCGGAGATATTCTTTCCACTTGGTTAATGAACTTAGGAATTCTTAAATCATATATTGATTGGAGACAGTCTAAAAAACAGGAAAAATATAGTTTAAGTTCATCTACAGCTAAATCAAATAAACCTACTAAATCAGATAAATTAGATAAGTCTGATGAAAAAAATCCAAATCAAAGCTTAAAGATAGATTTAAAAGGAAATCCGAATATGATATTAAAGAAGGAGAAAATCAACTAGAAGCTAAAAAAGAAGAATTTGATGAAAAGATAGAAAAATCTTCCGATACAAAATCCAGTAAGAAATCTAATAAAAATAAAAAAGTTAATAAGCGTAAAGCTAAAAAACAAAAAGGAAAAGGAGGTAAATAATTATGACAAACGATTTATCTAAATTCTTCAGAACTAGAGAAGTAATTATCCTCTTAATATTCCTCATAATCAGTATTCTAAGTATTAGTTTCCTTGGTGTAGAACAGGGTCTCGATTTAAAAGGCGGATCTTCTATCCAATTAGAATTAGAACATCCAGTTAATGATAGTACAATGAAAGTTGTTACATCTGTTTTAGATAAAAGACTTAACATTTATGGTGTAAGTGATGTAAAAGTCAGATCAAGTGGAGACCGAATGGTCATAGTTGAAATGGCTGGAAAGAGTCCTGAAGAGGTTGAACGGCTGATAGGAAATCCGGGTATTTTTGAAGCTAAAATAGATAATAAAACTGTTCTTACTGGAAGTGATGTAGCTTCAGTTGAAGCACCTATTGTAGGAGATTCTGGAGAATGGCATGTGCCCTTTACATTAACAACAGAAGGGGCTAAAAAATTCGCAAAACTTGCTAAAGGTAAAGGCGGGCATGAAGTTGTAATGTATCTTGATGGAAAACAAATTGATGAGCATCCCCCAGCACTATCTGATGAATTGGCAAGTGGTGAAGCTGTAACTGAAGTTGAAGTAACTGGTGGTTCTGAAAATGTAGAAACTTCAAAAACTGAATCTAATACAGTATATACTGTTTTAAAAACAGGGTCATTACCTGTAAAAATTCATACTGTAGGTTCCAATACGGTATCACCAGAGTTAGGTCAGCAGTTTGCACAAGGTGCTTTAATTGCAGGATTACTAGCAATTCTTGGTATTTCAGCAGTTGTATACATTAAATATAGAAGAGCATTCTTAGCAATTCCAATCTTGATTACAACAATTTCAGAGGTAACTATCATCATAGGTGTTGCTTCTATTATTCATTGGAATATAGATCTTGCAGCAATTGCTGGTTTAATTGCATCTGTAGGTACTGGGGTAGATGACCAGATTATCATTACAGATGAAGTTTTACACCACGATGATGAAAAAACAAGGCATAGAAGAACTAGAACTCAAATGAATGTTAAAAATGCATTATTTATTATCTTTGCATCTGCAGGTACTTTAATCGCTGCGATGTTACCACTTGCATATGTTGGATTTGCAAGAGGTAGTAGTGGTATTGGTACAATAGCAGGTTTCGCATTTACTACAATCATAGGGGTTTTAATTGGTGTATTCGTTACAAGACCGGCTTATGCTAAATTTATTGAAATTTTTGTCTCTTAAATAAAATCAATTATGAATAAGTAAAACTAAAGATATTAGTTTACTTATCATTTTTCTATTTTTTCATATTTTTTAAAAAATAATAAATTATATTCCTCATACTCATAATAAAAATTATAAAAACATTTAAATTTTATATTAAAAACAGCAAATAGATAATAAAAATTATAACAATTGTTAAATTTTATATATTAAAAAAACTAATAAAATAATTAAGAGATAAATAATTAATTAGTAAAAACAAAAAATATAATTAATCATTAAAAAATTTACTAACAAAGAAAATAGCTGGGGATAAAAAATGGTTATAATCATAGGTACTGGTGCAGGAGGCTCAATAATAGCTATGGAACTTGCAAAAGCAAATATTCCTGTTACGATAATAGAAAGAGGGCCATACATAAAAGCTAAAGACTCATTAAATTACTATGATATGAAATACTATGAAAAAAGGTCAAAGGATACAAATAGTTTAGATTTGCTTAAAACTAATTGTATTGGAGGATCTACAATAGTCTCTGCAGGTAATGGTGTGAGAATTCTTGAAGATGAATTTAAAGAAATAGGTATTGATTTATCAAAAGAATATGATAAAGTTGAAGAATTATTAAACATACACCAAATGGATGATGAACATATTGGAGAAGGTACAAGATTATTCATAGAATCTGCAAAAGAACTTGGTTTTAATCCAATAAAAATGCCAAAATTCATAAGGGATGGGGATTGTAAACCCTGTGGAAGCTGTTCATTAGGTTGTCCAAGAGATGCTAAATGGAGTGGAAAAGACTTTGTTGATATAGCAGTTGAAAATGGTGCTAAGCTTATTATTGAAGCTGAAGTAAATAAACTACTAATTGAAAATGAAAAAATTATAGGTGTAGAATACATTCAAAATAAGAAAAGCAAAAAAATTGAATCTGATTTGGTTATTCTTTGTGCTGGAGCAATTGATTCTGCAGTTATTCTACAAAAATCAGGTATCGATGCTGGAAATAAATTATTTTTTGACCCATTTATTACTGTTGGAGGAGTATTAAAAGATATTGGATATAACAGTGAAGTGCAAATGAATAGTTTAGTTCTAGAAGAAGAATACATTTTATCTCCTCACTTTGCTTCATATATTCCAAAATACATTAAAGAGAGAATTCCTGAAATAGAAGCTAAAGATATTTTAGGAATTATGGTTAAAGTAAAGGATGATATGGTAGGTAGTGTTGATAGTGAAGGTAATGTTTATAAATTTAACACAGTTGATGACATTAGAAGGCTTGCTCAAGGTACAGCTGCTGCTAGTGCAATACTTGAAAAAGCAGGTGTTGATTCTAAAACATTAACATCTACTGTTTTTAGAGGAGCTCACCCTGGAGGAACTGCTGCCATTGGAGATGTGGTTGATAAAAACCTAAAAACGAAAATCGATGGTTTATATCTTGGAGATGGAAGTGTAATTCCAATTTCCCCTGGAAAGCCACCAATCTTACTTATTCTAGCATTGGCTTTAAGATTAGCTAATAATTTAATTGAAGAACTTATTTAAGTTCTTTAATTAATCTTTTAATCAAATGAAAAAAGCAATATAAAAAAATAAATAAAAAAACAGCAAAATTAAATATATTTAGCCTAAATTAATTAATAATAAACCACCAATACATACAAAAATACCAATTATCTGCTTAAGCGTAATATTTTCACCATATAAAATAGCACCAACAAATATCAATACAATAGCTAAGCCAATGTTAGCAACAAGTGAAGCAGAACTTACTTTCCAACCAGCACGGAATGCAAAAATATAAGCTAATTCTAATCCTACAATAGCCATTCCTAAAACAAAAGATGTCCAATTTATATTAGATAACTCAGATAGGACATTTTCAGGTTTTAAAAGAAATACAAAGAAAATAGCAGTTAAAATAGCTGCAGTAATATAAGTTACCATCAAGGTAGCGAAAACATTAACATTACTAGGAGTTGATTTAGTACAAATATTATAAAGAGTATTTGATAATATAACAAGTAAAATAGGCCATATCATTTCCCACATATAAGCACCAACTAAATTAAAAAAATATATTAAATACAATAAACTAATAAAAAAAAATCAAGACTGGCAAATAAGCAATACAATAAATATTATTCAAATTGATTATAAATCTCATCAGCTTGAACTAGTCTTTCACAATAATGACATCTAACTGTAATTGGATCAACTTCAACAAGATAAAATTTACTCTCAATTGGTTCATCAGTATTTGAAATACATTTAGGATTAGTACACTTTACTATACCATTTAACTCTTTTACTAAGCTAACTTGATTTTTTGAAACTATTTCAAAATCTCTAATAATATTTATAGTAGAATCAGGAGCTATCAAAGCAATTTTATCTATTTCAGTATGCCCTAATTCCCTATTTTCAAATTTAACAATATCTTTATAGCCTAATTTTGAAGGAACATTCATAGCAAGAGTTACATTAGTTCCTTCCTCTGGAAGACCTAATATTTTTAATACTTGAAGCGCTTTATTAGCAGGAATATGGTCAATCACCGTACCATTTTCAATAGATTTAACTTTTAATTCTGGCTTAGTCATAGATAATTATTTCTTCTAAACTTTATTTATAATTTTTTATTAAAAAATTGAATTTATAAATAGTTATATTTATTAAAAAAAATATATTAATAAATGATTAAACTTTATTTACAAAACCAATTAGAAAAATAATTAAAATATTTATAAGAAGTATTTAATGAAAATATTTTAGAAAATAATTAGAATATTTATAAGAAGTATTTAATGAAAATACTCAAGAAAATAATTAAATAAAAAGAAAATAAAGATCAGGAGTCTTAAAATGGAAGAAAATATAGACTTATTTGAAAAAATATTAAGAAAAATTGAAGATGAAGTAGATTATGCAGATATACGAGCAGGAAAAGGAAATAATACCAGCATAATCATGAAAGATAATCAAATTCAAGAAATTAACACTGGCCTTTCTACTGTTGCAAGAATAAGAGTTTTAAAAAATGGTGCATGGGGATTTGCCTCAACAAATGACTTTTCTAAATTAGAAGAAATCAGCAAAAAAGCTATTAAAATATCAAACTCATTAAGTGGAGATATTGAACTTGCAGAATGTGAAATCATAGAGGATAATATTAAAACTGATAGAAAAATAGCTATAAGCGATGTAAGTATTGAAGATAAAAAAGAATTAATTCAAGACCTTAATAATGCAAGTAATGTTGGAAAAGTAGTTAGTACAACTATTAGTTACTCAGATGGAGAAAATAAAAATGCATTTGTAAGTAGTGAAGGAAGTAGAATTATAGTGGATAGTTCAAGGGTTGGGCTATTCTTAAATGCTGTTGCTTCAAATGGAGAATTAATTCAATTTAATCATGGAAGTTTAGGTGGAGTGAAGGGTTTTGAAGTAGTTCAAGATGCAGATATTGAATCTTTTGGAAGAAAAATAGGTGAAAAGGCAACTAAACTTTTAGATGCTAAACCAGCACCATCTGGACGTTTCCCAATTGTAGCTGACAATAACCTGACAGGAGTATTTATTCATGAAGCAGTAGGGCATGCTGTAGAGGCAGACCTAATATTACAAGGTGACTCAATTTTACATGACCAGATGAATAAGAAAGTAGGAGCGGATATCGTAAATATCTATGACGATTCAAGTTTTAAGGATGGCTTTGGATATTATCCTTATGATGTTGAAGGGGTGAAAACAAGAAAGAACCAAATTGTTAAAAGTGGAGAACTTGTATCATTTTTATCTTCAAGGGAAAGTGCAGGTAAATTAGGAATTCCTTTAACTGGAAATGCAAGGTCATCTATAAGTGACCAACCTATTGTAAGAATGAGTAACACTTACCTTAAACCTGGTGATTTAAGTTTTGAAGAACTTATTGAAGATATAAATGATGGAATTTATCTTAAAGGTTCAAGAGGCGGGCAAGTAGATACTGGCAAAGGTATTTTCCAATTCAATGCAACTGAAGCATATAAGATTGAAAATGGTGAGCTTAAAGACCATTACAGAGATGTTTCATTATCTGGAAATATTCTTGAGACACTTAATGGTGTTGATGGAATAGGATCTGACTTTAAACTTAGTGTTGGTTTCTGTGGTAAAGGTGGACAAACTGCACCAGTAGGTGATGGCGGACCACATACTAGAATTTTAAATGCAATGGTAGGTGGAACTAGCTAAATTAAAGACTATGGTTAATTGACATAAACCTTAGTTGATTCTGCATTAAATTTTACAGCCATTAATTTAATTAAAGCTAAATGTGAAAATAAATGATTCATTATAAATAGTAAGCAAGTGGTAAAAAGAGATATAGATAAGATTGTTGAAAAATGATATTTTAATTGAATTTATAATTTGAGGGTGAATTTAAGCTGAACTTAAAAGTAAAATTAATAGCAAATTTGAATATAAATTCAAACTAAACTTGAAAGTGAATTTGAAGGTGAAAATATGTTAAATGAAGATGATGGGAAATATTTACTTAGTATAGCAAAAGATGCTATTGAAACATATCTTAAAGAAAATAGAATAATCGATACCCCTTCAGATTCTCCAAATCATTTAAAAGAAGAACTTGGTGTATTTGTTACTTTAAATAAATATAATGATTTAAGAGGATGTATCGGTTATCCAGAACCAACTTATCCATTAATTGATGCAGTAATTTCCTCAGCAATATCTGCAGCAACTAGAGACCCTCGTTTTCCAGAGGTAGATGAAAGGGAATTAGATAGTTTAGATTATGAAATTACTGTTTTAAGCAAACCAGAATTAATTGAAGTTGAAAAGCCTATCGATTATTTAGATAATATAGTAATTGGTGAAGATGGTTTAATTGTAGAAAGAGGTTTTTATAGAGGATTACTTTTACCACAAGTAGCTCCAGAGCATAATATGGATAAAGAAGAATTTTTATCACACACTTGCCTAAAAGCAGGCCTAAGACAAGATGCATGGTTAGATGAAGATATAAAAGTATACAAATTCCAAGGACAAATATTTAAATAAAGCGTTTAATAATATACAAATTTCAACGACAAATATTTAAACAAAATGTTAATAGAAAAATATTAAATTATGATTATATGGTGATAAAAAATGATGTTACCAACTATCCCAACTCCTGAAGAATTATTAGATAAAGGTTTTAGAAGAGGTAAAAAGGCAGCAGACTTAAAAAGAGGAGAAAAAATACCTAAACACTTAAAAGGCAAACGTATTGAAGAAACTAGAGTAATTACTGCTTGTCAAGTTATTAAAGATAAACTTAAAATGATTTTAGATCGTACCCCTGAAATTGAAGAGCTTCCTGATTTTTATCAAGATTATATAGACATTACAGTAGGTGTTGATGATTTTAAACAATCATTAGGTGCACTTAATTGGGCTTATGGTATTATTACCCAATTAGAAAAAGAATATGGTGCAAAAATAAGAAAATTATCCTCAGAAAGAGCAACAGGACTTAGAAAACAAGCCTATGGAAGAATTTCATCTGTTGTTAATAAAATTGAAAAAGATTTAGATTTCTTAGACTTTGCAAAACAAAATTTAAGAAATATGCCTACTGTTGATTTTGAAGCTACAAGCATTGTAATTGCAGGTTTTCCCAATGTAGGTAAATCAACTTTATTAACCCATATTACCGATGCAGAACCTCAAGTAGCTAACTATCCATTTACTACAAAAGGTATCCAAATTGGACACTTTGAGAAAAAATGGAAACATTTCCAAATTATTGATACTCCAGGTTTATTAGATAGGCCTATTGGAGATATGAACGATATTGAATTAAATGCTATGGTTGCTCTTGAACACTTAGCAGATGCAATATTATTTATTTTTGATAGTTCAGAAACATGCGGATATCCTCTTGAAAATCAATACAAGCTTTTAGAAGAAATTAAAAACATCTTTGATGCTCCGATTATCTATTTATTCAATAAAATGGATATAGCAGAATATGATGGCATTAGGCATGATTATATCCAAGAATATATCGATAGAACTGAAGATCCTTTACTTATTTCAGCTGCAGAAGGAGAGGGAATTGAAGAAATTATTAAATTAATTATGAAAGTGGAAAAAAGAGAAAAGTCATCTGATGATGAAGATGAATACGAAGAAGATGAAAATTACTTTGATTTAACTTAAATTAACTAATCATCTTCTATATTCTATTTTTATAAGATTTTTTATAAACTTTTTTATAAACTTCTATTTATTAGCTATTTTTTTACTTTTTAAAATTTCTATTATAATAGACATTTCTTATATTTTTAAAATTTTTCTTTATAAAATTCTATTTTTCAAAGATTTTAAAAAAATATCAAAGCTTTTATTAATTTTTATTAACTAAAATAGAAAGATTTATAAAGAATAAAACACTAGTATACATAAAGAATAAAAGTATACTAAAAAATTCTAAATTTTTTAAGAATTGGAAAGAATATGGAAAAAATTTTGAAAATTAATAAAAAATTAAGGATTTTGTATACTAAATAAAAAAATGTATACATATTATAGAAATATTTATAATAAATGAAAAATATAGTATACTTTAGAAATAAACGTACACTAAGTTTTTAAAATAAATTTATAAAATTATATTAAGCATGTTTATAATTTTTTTTAAATTTTTTATCTATAAACATGAGAGAAAATTTATGAATTTAGAAAAAAAATAATCTAAAGGAGTTAATAAAATGTCTGAAGATTTAAAAGAAAAGATTGAAAAAGAAAGCATCAAATCTGATGAGTTTAAAGAAAAAGCTGAAGAAATTAAAGGTAAGGCTGAAGAATTTAAAGAAGAATTTAAATCTAAAGCTGAAGCAAAAACTGAATCTAATAAGGAAAGAATTGATGAAACTCTCAATAGAAGTAAAGATGTTGCAGGTAAAGTAGGTGAAAACCTTAGTAAAACCATTGATGATACCATCATTGCAATGAAAACTCTTCAAAAGAATTTTGATTCTAGGTATCAAGAATACAGGGAAAGTGCAGCAACCAACAAAATCAATGTTGACTTAGCTGAAAACAAAGATTTCTACTACTTACAAGCTTACTTAGCAGGTATTAAAAAAGAAGAGATCTCCATTGAAGCAACTAACAATAGCATAACTATTAAGGCATGCTTTGAAAATATTCTTAAAAGCATTGAAGCAAATGAAGAAAATCAGGCAACTTTAATTATTACTGGAATCAAAGATGGTGTTGCAGAAAGAACTATCAGTTTAGCAGAAGACATCGTTAAAGAAGAGATTACTGCTAAACACAACAATGGAGTTTTATTCATAACAATTCCTAAAAAAGTAATTCCAAAAACCAAAATAGACATCGAATAAATTTAAATAAGTTATATAGAAAAATATATCTCAAACCCAATAACTTATATAGAACAATATATCTCAAACCCAATAACTTATATAGAACAATATATCTCAAAGCTAAAAGATTAATAATTGATTAATTATCTAATCTTTAAAAATAAGAAAAAATTATAATTAAAATAGGTGCCATCCCATTACCTTTTTTAATTTTTAAAATTAAAGAGCTTAAAAACTATTTTATGATTTTTGCAAGGATCTCTTGCAAAAATTATTATTTTTTACTTAAAACACTAACTGATTTTTAAAAAAAATTATCTAAAATTTTAAAATATTAAAAATCATTACTATTTTTATAAAACAATAAAAAATTTATAGCTATTTAAAAAAATCAGTACTATAATATATGAATATAAGAATTTAAGAAAATTTAAGTAAAAAAAGGGAAATATTTAATACTAAGTTATGATATAATATTACTATACTATTATAACGGAGGTGAAAAATATGGCAATTCCTAAAGCTCCTATAAATAGGATTATAAAAGAAGCTGGTGCTGAAAGAGTAAGTGCTGAAGCAGTAGATGCATTAGTAGCATACTTAGAAGCAGACGCAGCAGCTGTATCTAAAAAAGCAATTGAATATGCAAAAATTGCAAAAAGACAAACTGTAAAAGCAGATGATATTGCATTAGCTATTGACAAAGAATAAGATAATTAACTTATCTTATTTACTTTTTACTTTTTAATAAAACTATATTATTTTTTAACTATTATTTTATATTTTTAACATATTCTATTTTTTAACCATTCTTACTATTTTAACTATTTTAGCTCTTTAAGCTATTTTAACTATTTAGCTCTTTTAGCCATTTAACTATTTTAACTATTTTTAATAATTTAAATAGAAAGATTGAAAACCTCAAAACAATAAAATATCAAATTTTTAAACTTTCTTGAGCTATTTTTACACCTAAATTATAAGCATCTTCTAAGTCTATTGGGAAATGTTCTTTCCTTCTTTTAGCTTTTAATTCAGGGTCAAATGCATAATTTTCATATTTAGAGTAATCTGAAAATTGGAAAGTGTCATAAACTTTTAAAGAGTATGGTTTTGAATATAATATTTCAATAGTATTTTCTAAAACATCAAATTTATTAGCATAAAATTGCTCACATCCCTCTTCTGTAAGGTTCATACTATAGATCATTCCAATAGGCATTCTTTTTGGAGCGTTAGATTCTCCACCATAAACAAGTGCAGAAAATAAAAATCTCTCAAAAAATGATCTAAGCTCTCCACTTAGTTCGCCAAAGTATATTGGACTACCAAATATAATACCGTCAGCATTTTGAATTTTAGGCAATAATTCTAATAAATCATCTTTAATTGGGCATTTTGCATAATATTTCCCGCCAATTCTTTTACAATGAAAACAAGATTTACAGCCTTTAAAATCTAAATCATAAAGATGAATTTGATGAATATTTATATCTTCTTCATCATAATTCTTTCTTAATTCATCAAAAATGCCTCCACTTGCTTTTTCTAATATCTGAGCAGTATTATACTTCTTTCTAGGACTGCCATTTACAATATAAAAATCCATAAAATCACCGGAATATCCATTTAAAACAAACGATTAAAATAAATATAAAAAACAAAAATTTAAAAAATAGAATAAAGTAAAACTAAATTCTAGTTTAGTTAAATAAAAAGAAACTAAAAAATAAAAAAATAACAAATAAAATCAAAATTATTTATTCATATCTTACTTTACCAATATGTCTTGTACTACCTGGATCTTCACCATTAAAGTGTGATAAATAATAAACAAACCATTCTAAAGGTATTACAAGGATAAATGGAGCAAGTAACGGATTTATATTAGCATAATCCTTAAGACTATAAATAATTGTTTTAGCTTCTAATTTATTTTTTGAGAAATTAATAGCTATTTTAGTTAATTTATCACTTTCTAAATCAGCATCTAAGAAAATTAAAGGAACACCTTCTTCAGCTCTTTCAATTAAACCATGTCTAAATTCAGCAGAATAAAGGGGGCAAGCATGTTTAATGGCTCCCTCCATCAACATAGTCATAGCTAACTTATAAGCAAGACCAAAGTTAACACCACTACCTAAACAATAAAAAATTTCTTCATCTTTAAATTCTTTAGCTAATCTTTTATTATCTTCTTCAGTGGTTTCTAAAAGTTCCTCAATTAGATTAGGAATAGTAGATAATTCTTCTAAAATTTCATTAGCTTTTTCATATCCTGAAGCAGCAAATAGAATTTGATAAAGACAAGCTAATTGCGTAATATAAGTTTTAGTACCGAGAATAGCTGTTTCAGTATTTCCTAATGTTATAACTGGGTATTTTGCTTCTTTAACCATAGAACTATCTGGTTCATTGGAGATAGATACAGTATCAATATTAAACTCATTAGCCTTTCTTAAAGCTGCTAAAGTATCTGCAGTTTCACCAGATTGAGAAGTTGAAATAAATAATGAATTTTCACCTTTATTCAATTTTTTATTATATACAAATTCATAGCCAGTAAATACTTCAATTCTTAAATGAGAAACAGATGCTAATGCATCCCTTATAGAGTAACAAGTAGAAATAGAACTTCCACAACCAATTAAGTAAATAGTATCTACAGATTCAGCTAATTTAGAAATATTATTCATATTATCTAATTCAGAAGCGAAAGTCTTTCTAAGTGCCTCTGGCTGCTCCATCATTTCATAATACATTTGATATTTCATAAAACCCCTCTATTTTAATTGAAAATTAATCTCATAATATTTTTTTTAAGAAAATATAAACTTAAATAAATAGAACTAATTGGATAATGACTTATAGTTAAACAATTTTAAATCAGTTTAATTTAAAATAAAAACTTAAAACTTAATTAAATAGAATTTAATTAATTAATCTTAATTTATTAAATATATTGCTTATATGTTTATCATTTATAATATAAAAAAGTTTATATAAAAAATTATAAAATTAATAAACAATAAAAATTAATATAAATCTAAATTTTAGAGGTAAAAAATGCTAATAGATTTAAGTAAAATAGGGATGAATAAAGGACAACAATATGAAACAATCATCACCACAATGGATAAGAATCAAAACACTAATGCAGCACCTTTTGGACTAAGGGTTTTAGATAATGATAAAATAGTATTAAGAATATTTGAAGGTGGAAATACAATAAAAAATATTAAAGAAAATGGAGAATTTGTTGTAAACATTACTACAGAGCCATTAATGTTTACTTTTGCTACAACTAATACCATAACTGAAGAGTATTTAACTAGAATCTCTAAAACTAAAACTCATGATGAATTAGTTTATTTAACTAATGCAGATGCTTATTTTATATGTAAAGTTGAGAATATAAAAACAAGCTTTAGAGAAGATGATCCCATTAAAGCAAGCAAAATCAATATAATCAAAGCAGTTGTATTGGAGATCAATGTTAAAAATAAATGTGTCAAACCGATTAATAGAGGAATTCATGCTTTAATGGAATCTTTGGTTAATTATTCAAGGATAAATATAGTAAATAAAGAAAAAGAAGATTATTTTATCGATAGATTTTTAGAATCTGAAAGAATAATCAAAAAAGTAGGAAATAAAGAAGAAAAGGAATCTATAAAAATCTTAAAAGAAAATTTAAAAAAACAAGGCTATGAACTTTAATTTATAAAAAATAAAGTTAAAATAATTAAAAAAATTATTAATGACATGAAAAAATTGATTAAATTAATTAACGAAAAATTACTAATGAAATATTAATAAAAAAATATTTGATTAAATTAATCAATAAAAAAATTACTAATGAAATATTAATAAAAAAATATTTGATTAAATTAATTTAGACTTAATCAAATTGGAAACATTTACTTTCCTTTTTAGCATAACAATTATTACAGCCTTTACACCTTGATACACCATCACCTTTTTCTTTCCATTCAGATAAAAAGTCCGCTTGTGCAACAAAAGGTTTTACAAGAGAGAAAAATCCAATATTCGTTGTATTTAAAATTTCATTCATTGTTTTCATATCCCTTAAAGTACCTCCTAAAATTATAGGAATGTCTAATTCATTAACTAATCTATTAGCATAGGATAAAAATGCATGACCTCCATCTTCACCAAAATTAAAAGAAATAGTCCTTGCTGTAATTTGAACACTATCTGCACCATTTTTCGCAAATATCTTAGCTATTTCAAAACTTTCATCTAATGTCATTCCACCTTTTCTTCCATCTACTGCATTAATTCTAAAGCTAACATGACAGCCAAGCATTTTTTTAATTAGTTTTATAATTTCTACAACAACTCTAACTCTATTTTCAGTATTCCCACCATAATCATCAGTTCTTTGATTAAAATAAGGATTAATGAATCTTGCCAAATAGAAATTATGAGCCATATTAATTTGAATGCCATCAAATCCTGCAAAAGAAAACTTTTTAGCAGCTATTACAATTTCTGCTTGTAGTTTTCTTATTCCTTCAACTGTTAAATCATTAGGCTCTGCTTTCTGATTAACACCATCATCATAAAAGAAAAAAGCCAATTGGCCCAATATAGGAACCTCATTTTTATGTGCTATCTCAGTTATTTGTTTGTAGTCTTTTATAAAACCTTTATAATTCATATTGGCACAATAATGGTAGAATCTATCCTTTGGATCAAGTGCAAACATCTCTGAGACAATTAGACCAACTCCACTTTTTGAAATATTTTCATATCTATCAAAAACACTAGGTTTAATAAAACCCCCATCTTCAGTTTCTCTTTCCCATCCACCAGTACGAATAATTCTACTTTTAAGACTAAAATTAGCAAATTGAACTTGATCAAATATATCTTTCATAATTTTCTCTCCAAAATCAACAAAAAAACATCAAACCATTCTTTTATCCAAAAATCAACAACAATGAAAAAAACATTTATAATTATGAAAAATTATCTAATTCATAATATTTAAAATATTTTAAAAATTACACTTAAAAAGCATTTAAAAAAAAAAGTTTATATAAAAACTATTAACTAGATTAACGTTTGAATAGAATAGGTAAAAAACTAATGCTTCATTAGAAATTTTTATATATATTTAAAACAAATACCTATAATTATATTAAAAGAGGGGCATTTCATGAAAATTAATTTAAAAAAATTATCCATTTTTCTTATACTTTTAAGTATTTTAACTCTCTCAACAGTTAATGCAAGTGATATCAATCTTGATGATGAGATTCAAAAGGATAATTCTAATAATCTAAACATAGAAGATACAAGAGAAACAAAGCAAAAGAATAATTCTAATAATCTAAACATAGAAGATACAAGAGAAACAAATCTTGATTTAAAGAATGTGGAAATAAATGATTCTACAATAGAAAGTTATAATATAAACTCCAACCAAAAAACAAATGAAACAAATAACACAAATCAAGATAATAACACAGCCCTCAATCAAGAAACAAATGAAACAAATAACACAAATCAAGATAATAACACAGCCCTCAATCAAGAAACAAATGAAAGTAATTTGACTGAAGAAAATGAAAGTGCCATTATAACTAAAACTACACCACAAATCTCCATTAAATCTTCTAAACTTAAATCTAGAGATATATTAACTATTTTTCTAAAGGACTCTGATAATACTCCTTTACAGCATAAAAATATAATTTTGCTTATTAATAATAAAAAGATAAGTGTTTATACCAATGCAAATGGACTTGCAAATGTAAAGCTGTTTTTAATTCCTAAAACCTATAAAATAACTATTCAGTTTATTGGAAATGAATACTTTAATCCCATCTCTAAAAAGTTCAGTATAAAAGTTTCAAAATTATCTACTCAAATCAAAACATATGCAAACTATGTTATGCGGAAAAATCGTTTGTATATTTACTTAATTGGAAAAGATAATAAAGGAATTCCGAGTAGAAAATTAATATTAAAATTTAGGAAAAAAACTTACAAGAAAACAACAAATAAAAATGGCCGTGTAAGTCTAAAGATTAATTTACCTATTAAAAAATATACCATTAGTGTAAAATTTAAAGGAGATAAATATTTTTACAAAAGTTCTAAAAAATTTAAATTTTATCTAACAAAATCTATTAGGTTCACTATTGGAAATAGAAAATTATTAACAGATGGTTCCTTAAGAATTTATCTAAAAGGCAAAACTAAAAAGGACATTACTCATAAGAAAATGAAAATAAGAATTGGAGGTAAAACCTTTTACAAACGAACCAATTCAGAGGGGATAATCCTTTTAAAACCTAATGTTAAAGTAAGAAATTATACTGTAGTTGTTAAATATGGCAAATATTACGTAAACAAAAGAATAAGCTGTATTAATGATACAATTAAAGACCCCCTAAAGCACAATATTTCATTAGTCAGTGGTGTTCCAGATCTTGATTATATGACTAGTTCATATGTTATGGGAGATGGTAGTGCAACATACACCCTTAAAAAATCACAGTATAAGGAAGTGATTATGAGAGATAGTTATTGTCTGTTTTTAAACAATAAATTAAGTAGATATGTATTTTTTAAAACAAAAAACCATCCTAAATTATACCATGTTCTAAAGCGTGAAAAGTGGAATGTTATTGAAAGAGAGATTAATAAAAAAATAGTAAAAGCCAATAAGTATAATTACTGGCCAAGTAAAATAAAAGTATCTTTAAAAGGTAGATCTTATAAATATCCTGAAGTTAGAGATGTTCAAAATAGGGTGTATACATGTGGTCCAACTTCAGCAAGTGTTTGTAGCCAAGTTTTAAGAAATTATGTTTGTGAGAGGCATTTAGCAAAGCTTGCAGGTACAAATAGAAGTGGAACAAAAATTTCAAAATTAGAAAAGGCATTAAATAAGCATAATTTTACCTGTAGCTATTTCTATAGAAATTCCTTTGATTATGCTTTGTCTGAACTTAAAAAAGGTGGCTGTGCTTTAGTATTCCATGCACAACATCATTATGTAAGTATTTTAGATATTAGTCCAAATGGAAAGAAAGTTTTAGTGAGTAATTCTTATGGTAGTTATGCTAATATTCCAACTAAATGGGTTTCAGTTAGTTATATGAAAAAGAAGTTTGGTATTTGGGATGACAGTTTAGTTGTTAGATTAAATTACAATTTAACTGAATCTGAAAAAAACCGTGTTAATTGTTTCTACAACAGTATGGGTACTAAATGGTATAGGCATGGCCCTAATTCAAAAATTGGAAGAATTTAAGCCATTGAATAATCTTCCAATACATATTAAAAATAAAAATAGCTAAAAAAATAGAAAAACTAAAAAAATAAAATAAAAATAGCTAAAAAAATAGAAAAACTAAAAAAATAAAATAAAAATAGCTTAAAAAATAGAAAAACTAAAAAAATAAAATAAGAATAGAAAAAAGTTAAAAATAAAAAATCTTAAAAAAGAAATAATAAATCAATTTAAGTATTGCTTTATTAAATCTGTAAATCCAAAACTTTCAAAGTCAAAGATACCAAGGTCACTTATTTTAAAGTTAGGAATAACCAGCAATGCCATAAATGATAAAGTCATAAATGGAGAATTTAAAGTACAGCCTAATTCTTTAGCTAAGTCATGCAAATCATCTAGTTTAGATGCTACATAATCAACGTCCCTATCAGACATTAATCCTGCAATTGGTAATTCAAGAATATCTTCAAGTCCATCTTCTTTAGATACTACTGCAAGACCTCCTTGATTTTCCCTAATTAAATTGACAGCACAAGCCATATCTTCAGGATTTGTACCTATAACTACAATATTATGCGAATCATGTGCTACAGATGAAGCAATAGCTCCTTTTTTAAGATTAAAACCTTTAATAAAGCCATTAGAAATATTTCCTCCACCATACCTATTAACAATAGCAATTTTAATTATATCTTTATTCAAATCTGGTTGAACTATCTTATTTCTAACAAAAAGAGTTTCTTCTAATTTACCAGTTAATAATTCTCCATCATAAGCTTCTATAAGATAAACATTAGTAGTTTCATCCATTAAAGAGTTAACATAGCCCATTTCCATTGTTACATCAAAATCTTTAGCTTTAACTTCATTTAAATCAAAATTATTTAATGTTTTTGGTTTTTCCACATCAAATAAAACTTCCCCATTATCTACAACAAGTTCACCATGAACCCACACTTTACTAATATTTAAATTTTTTAAATCATCAACTAATGAGAAATTAGCAATTCTCTCCTCTTCAATTGCACCGCAGTTTAAGCCATAATGTTCAGCAGGGTTAAAGGTAACCATTTTAATAGCTTCTTTTGGATTTATTTTTAATGATATTGCCTTTTTAATTAAATTATCTAAATGGCCATTTGACAAGTCTCTTGCATCAATATCATCACAAACTAAAAAATCAAATGGAGGGACAGATAAAGCATCATCAATATTATCTACAATAATATTTCCTGCCATCTCTTCTTCAATTAAATAATTTAATCTATCATCCATATTTAAAAGAGTGTCCATGTCTTTTGCAGATGAACCTTCACGAATCATGATTTTCATACCTGCTTTTTTCTTTTCGATAGCTTCATCAAAGTTACTAGATTCATGGTCTGTAGAAATACCATATGAAATATATTTCTCTAAATCTTCACCAGATACCAATGGAGCATGACCGTCAATTGGTTTTCTCAATAGATTAGCAGCATCTAATTTCTTTAAAACTTCTTCATCTTCTGCTAAAACACCTGGAAAATTCATCATTTCACCAAGAGCAACCATTTCATCACGTTTTAATAATTCTTCTACATCTAAACTATTTAATATTGCTCCTGAAGTTTCAAATGGAGTAGCTGGAACACAAGAAGGAACCGCATAATAAAAATCAAATGGTACTTTTTCACCATCTTCAATCATAAAATCGATACCTTCAACTCCAAGTACATTTGCTATTTCATGCGAATCTGCAACAACAGAAGTTGTTCCATAAGGTAAAACAGCTTTTGCAAAATTAGAAGGAGCTATTTTTGAACTTTCTATATGAATATGTGAATCTATAAAACCGGGAATTAAAATACCTTCATAATCTAAATCAAGACTATCCTCATCATCAGTTATAATTGGAATAACTTCTTTAAATAAACCATCTTCAATAACTATTTCTGCAGGATAAACTTCACCAAATTCCACATTAAGATACCTTGCAGTAATTACAAGGTCCCCTTCAGGTTCCTCGCCATCTTCCATAATGACCTCTTCTATGATTATATCATCTATTTCTATATCATCAAGATTTTCTGCAGAAATTATAATTTCATTGCCATCTACATTAATAATTTTTTCATCCATAATAGACACCACTATATGATAAAACAAATTAAATTTAAATTTTTTACTATAATCTATAAATTTTTAAAAAATTTTATAAAATATTTTTATCTATAATAAAAATCTATTAAAACTTAATAAAAAAAGTTTCTAAAAAAAGTTAAAAAGGGCATGAAAAAATAAAAAAAGTCTTTAAAAAAAGTTAAAAAGTGAAAAAATTAATTAAAATAAAAAAAGATTAAAAAATGATTTAATCTTGTAATGCATCATATAAAACTGGTAAAAATGCTCCTACATCAGTTACAATACCTACAACTTGAGCACTACCCCTATCAGAAAGTTTAGTAACAGTAGATGGATTAATATCTACGCAGATACTTTTAACTCTTGAAGGCAATAAATTACCAGTAGCAATTGAATGTAGCATGGTGGAAATCATTATAACCATATCAACCTCTTGAGCATATCTACGCATTAATTTCTGAGATTCGACAATGTCAGTAATGACATCTGGAAGTGGACCATCATCACGAATAGAACCTGCTAGAATAAATGGAACATCATTTTTAACACATTCATACATGATTCCGCTTTTTAAAGTTCCATCTTCAACAGCTTCTTTAATTGAACCAGATTTATTAATTCTATTAATCGCTCTCATATGGTGAGTATGACCATGTGCAACTACTTCTCCAGTTTTTACATCTACACCAAGAGAAGTTCCAAATTGATCACATTCGATATCATGAGTAGCTAAAGCATTACCTGCAAAAATAACATCAATAACTCCTTCTTTAACAAGTTCGGCAACAATTCCTGCAGAACCTGTATGTACAATAGCAGGACCACCAACAAGAGCTATTTTTCCACCATTTGCTTTAACATTTTTAATCTCAGCTGCAACATCATTAATAATGCTCATCATTGGTTTTTCAGAGGAAACTTCACTGTTCATAAATTCAAATACGCCCTGTTTACCTCTTGCTCTTTGAGGTGGTGTGATTTTTACTCCTTCCCTACCAACTACAATCAAATCTCCTTTTTTAATATCTGCAATTGGTCTACAGCTAGCAGTTTTATTTTCCTCATCAATAACAATTAAACAATCCATTTCAATTTCATTAACAAGAATCCATTCATCTTTATAATAAACATGAGTTACATGATGACTTGTTGAATAAAAACCTTCTGGAGCTACTTGATTTTTTGGAGAAGGTATTAGATTTACCTCTTCAATTTCAGATATTGAAACCCCAATGAAGTTAAGTTCATCAAGAATAGAATTTAAAATATCGGGAGATTCAGCTGAAACCATTATTTTAGCTTTACTAGTATCAGATTTGCGTTTTCCTATATCAAACTCCAATATATCAAAGTCTCCACCTTTATCCATAATAATATCCATGGTTTTAGGAAGAGTTAAAGAATCAATGATATGACCAGATAATTCTATTTCTCTTTTATACATCAAAAATCTCCTTAATTTTTTATAATTTTCTAAGATTGATTAAAATAAAAATTTTTATTTACTGAAATAATCTATTTAAATTAAATTAGCTTATAAATTTAAGTTATTATATTTATAACTTATACTAAATAATAAATTATAGTTAAGGTATGTGTTTAAGTAATATTTATATTATTTGTTAGAAAAAGAACATTGTTTCTAGAAATAGAATAATCTAAAAAAAGTTTTAAAATAAACTAAAATATCTGTAATCAATCAGTGAAAATTGAAAATTAGTTTATAAATTAAGCAAATAAAGTTAAAAAGTCATAAATTATTTTAGCTGCAAGAACTGCAGTTATATCCCCCAATCTGTCACTTGCTACTTCTACAAGGTCAAAGCCAATAATATCTATTTTTTCATTATTATTTAATAGCTCAAAAATATTTTCAATATCACTCGGATGTAATCCATTTGGAGTTGGATTACTAACAGAAGGTGCAAATGAAGGATCTATAACATCCATATCAATAGAAATATAAACCTTACCTTCAATTGAATTTAATTTATCTAAAACAATATCAAAAGAGTCGAAAAGGTCTTTAGCTAAAAAACTACTAATATTTTCTTGTTTTTCTACAAATTCCTTTTCTTCTTTAGAAAATGAACGAATCCCTATTTGGATTAATTCTTTTGGATTTAAATCATGCACTCTTCTCATAATAGTTGCATGAGAATCTTTTTCTCCAATATATCTATCAATGATATCCCTATGAGCATCTAAATGAATAATAGTAATATTTGATAGGTCTTTATTATCTTCAAGATTAGATAATGCTTTAATAGGTCCAATGCTAACACTATGTTCTCCACCAATAATAACTGGCTTAATATTAGCCCCAATTAATTCATTTACCGCCTCTTCAAGAGTATCACAAGTTTTTTTACAATTTCCATGAACAGCATTTAAATCCCCGCAATCATAAAATTCAGCATCTAAAAGTTTTTCAAAAGTAGAATTATATTGTTCAAAGCCAAATGACGCTTCCCTTATAATTGTTGGGCCATACCTTGAACCATGATGATAAGAAGAAGTGCTATCAAAAGGAACTCCAATTATTCCCCACTTTTTAGATTTTGCAAAATCAAGGCCCTCTTTATTAAAATTAGAATCATCTAAGTTTTCTTTATCCGGATAATCTAATCTACATAAGTCAATGGATTCTGCTGAAAATGCAAATTTTCCTGGTTCAAAAGTATTAAAAAGCATTTTATCACTTATTTTCTAAATTATATTAGTTTTAATAATTATATTTAATCTAGATAATTTTAATCAATTAATTGATTAGTTGGCTAATTA
The DNA here is from genome assembly GCF_900114585.1 of Methanobrevibacter olleyae. NCBI lineage: Archaea > Methanobacteriati > Methanobacteriota > Methanobacteria > Methanobacteriales > Methanobacteriaceae > Methanobrevibacter > Methanobrevibacter olleyae. The sequence goes on from NZ_FOTL01000020.1 coordinate 27,825, forward strand.
AAAAAATAACTCCTTTAATCAATTAATTAATTAAAAATAGAAATAAATAAAAAATAAAAAAAGTTTTGATTTGATTTTAGATTTGATTTGTTATTAAAAAAGATTGAAATAGGATTTTTACAAAAATCCTTGAAAAAGATAAAAAAACTAAAAAATCATACTTTTTTAGTTCTCATGATTTTCATATTACCTAATGCTATGATATATTCTACACCTAAGTCAGTACCAACAGCAGCTCTGATTTCATCATCGAATTCAGCAGGTATAGGTAATTCAAAGGTTTCATAGCTTTCTAAGTCCATAATTTGAACCTGATCACCCATAATAGCTAAAATTTGACCAATTCTTTTATCGAGAATAGGTACTTCTACTTTAGTATCTACAGGTTTTACTAAACTTCTTTTTTGACCATCAAAAATACCAACAGCTTCTAATCTTGCTTTTGCAGCTCCATGTTTACCAGGAGATGAAGTGGTTAAACTAGTTACTTTAGAAGCTTCTCCATCTAATACAATATATTTTCCGACTTTTACGGTTTTAAGTTCTACAACTTTAGTTGACATTAAAATAACCTCACAATAATAGTTAAAAATTAATAATTTAGTTTTTTAAATTAATAATTTGCTTTTTAAATTAATAATTTAGTTATAATTAATTTAAATTAAATATGATTAACCTAATAAAATATAGATTACTAATATATTAATTTAAAATTATATATAAACCTTCGTATGAATATAATTTAGATATAAGAATATCCAAGTTTTCACCAAATATTTTAAAAAAAAATATTTTAATATTAATATATTATAAAAGATAAATAATAATTAAAGAGTCAATGAAAAAAATAATTTAAATAACAATTAGATTAGCAGATACAATTAAAAAAATTTTAAATTTAAAGTGGTATAATGAGAATAGCTATTGTTTCAGGAAAATCCGAAGGCCCAACAGAACTAAATGCTTTTGATAATGCTTTATATGAAGCAGAAATTGGTGATGTGAACTTAATAAAAGTATCAAGTATGTTAGAATCTAATACTAAAGTGGAAAAATTACCTAAATTAAAAGCAGGGTCTATGGTAAACTGTGTTTTATCAAGTTTAACATCAAATAAAAAGGGAGCTGAAATTATTGCTTGTGTTGCAGTAGCTATTGGTGAAGAATTAGGTTGTGTTGTTGAGACAAATGGAATCGATGAAGATCCTGAAGATATTAAAAATGAAGCAATAGATATGGTTAAATACATGATGAATAAGCGTAATGTAAAAATTAAGGAATTAATAGTGGAAGAAACTCATCATACTGTTAAAGAAATAGGATCTGTAATAGCTGCAGTTATTTACATTAAAGAGGATATTTTAGAAAAATAATTATTCAAAAATAAATTAAAAAAACAATAAAACAAATAATATTTAAAAAAAACACATTCAAAAATAAATTAAAAAAACAATAAAACAAATAATATTTAAAAAAACACATTCAATAACAATTAAAGAAAAAAAAATAATTTGAGGGGTTAAGATGAATCAAGAGGACATAAGTATATGTAGAAACATCGCTACAACAGTTTTTGAAAAAGTGGAAAATCTCCTTGAAGGACAAGTAGGAAATCCTAAAGCAGGTGAATTTGTTAAAATAGGTGCAGATGGCACTCCAACATCTTATATTGATATTATTGCTGAAGATGAAGTAATTAAACTTCTTAAAGATGCTGATTTTAAATCTTACTTAATTAGTGAAGAAATTGGAGAGCTAAAATTAGGAAAAGGGAAACAAGAGTCAATCAACCTCAGTGAAGAATTGCTAAACAATAAAACAAAAACTAAAAAAGAAAGAGAAAATCAAGAAAAGCCTCGTTTCCTCTTTTTAATTGATCCTCTTGATGGAACAAGTAATGCAATAAAAAACATTCCTGCATATGGTATGTCTATTGCAGTAGCTAATGTTCCAGAAGGAAGAGAGGCAACATTAGATGATGTGGAACTTGGTTTTGTTAAAAATTATGCTAACGGAAACTTTTATGAAGCTATAAAAGGAAATGGAGCTAAACGAAATGGAGAAAGAATGACTCCAAGTAGTGAAACCGACTTAACAAAAATAAGTTTAGGAGGGTTTACTAAAAGTAAAACATTATCTGTTTCTAAATTAGTCGATACTGCAAGAAGAATGAGAGTATTAGGTTCTGTAGTATTAGAACTTGCTTATGTTGCAAGTGGAAAATATGATGCATTTCTTGATTTAAGAGGTAGTAGAATTATCGATATTGCAGCTTCAAAGCTTATTGTAGAAGAGGCAGGAGCTATTGTAACTAATAAATATGGTGAAAAATTAGATAATAGATTAAGTATTTATGAAAAAGCAGTAGTTGTAAGTGCAGGAAACCATGATTTACATAGTCAAATTATTAAAATTATAAATAACGATGAATTAGATAAAATTCAAAGTGTTGCAATTGTAAGTAGGGTAGATGAATACAAATCTGTATTGTTCTCACTTAAGATATTTGAAACATTAGTTCAAAAAAACCTAGAAACCGTACTGGAATCATCACTAGCTGAAAAATTAGAAGAAATAAAACAGAACCCAGAATTACATAAAATTATTGCAAAAACTATGAATGAAACTCCAGAAATATCCAAACATATTGAAAGCTTAAACTTTAATTATAATTTTAGAGATTATGCAAAAGAACTAAATGAATTTAGAACCGATATGGCAATTATTCTTGGAGGAGATGGAACACTCCTTAGAACACAAAATCAATTAACTAAAGAAATTCCAATATTTGGAATTAATATGGGTACAGTAGGGTTTTTAACTGAAATTGAGGTAGAACATACCTTCCAAGCTCTTGATGCAATTTTAGATGGAGAATGGTCTAAAGAAAAAAGAACTCAAATTATTATTTCTCATGAAAATCAGAGCTTCCGTGCATTGAATGAAGTTGTAATAATGACTGCAAGACCTGCTAAAATGTTACATTATGAAATCACAGTTGACGGTGAGGTTGTAGAAGAATTAAGAGCTGATGGATTGATTGTTTCTACACCAAGTGGTTCAACTGCATATTCAATGTCTGCAGGAGGGCCAATTGTAGATCCGAAAGTAGGTGCATTTATCATTATTCCAATTTGTCCTTATAAATTAGGAGTTAGGCCATTTGTAGTATCTGATACAAGTGAAATAAGAATAAAACTCATTAAAAGAGGTAAAAAAGCAATCTTCGTAATGGATGGTCAAATTCAAAAAGAAGTGAACTACATGGAAGAGCTTGTTATTAAAAAGTCTGAAAAAGATGTTTACTTTATAAGAATTAATAATAAATACTTCTATAAAAAAGTTAAAGATAAATTAAATGAAGGTGGATTAGATAGTATCAATAGGGTGTTATAAAAATACCCTATCTATAAAAAATAGTGTCAATAAGGTGTTATAAAAATATCCTATCTATAAAAAATAGTGTCAATAAGGTGTTATAAAAATACTCTATCTATAAAAAATAGTATAATAGAGTTTATGAAACTCTATTTCTTTTTTTATGAATTTTAATTAGAATTAAATAAGAGTGAAATGATGAATGTTTTTCTAGTTGATTTAACACATGGCGGGGTAAAAATATCTACTGAGCTTGCTAAATCAGAAAAATATGAAAAAGTATTTGCTTTTGACTTATACAATACATTAAAAAAAGAAGATGAGAGTCTTTTAAATAATTATAATGTTAATATTATAAAAGATTTAGAGTCTTTTAAAAATGAATTAGAAAAAAATTCCATTAAAAATTTCAAAGAAAATAAAATTGAAAAAGACTTAGTTATCAATCCAATTCACTCTCCACTTAATATAAAAAAATTATTAGGTGAAATAAATGATTTAATTGATTCAGAAAATTTAAAGGATGGTGAGGAATTATTAAATCAATACGAAATCATAAATCATCATCAAGCTACTGAATTAGTTTTATCTAATTGGAAAGATGAAACAATTAAACAAAATGTAAAAACCATTGAAATAACTGGAGTTAAAGGAAAAACAAGTACAGCTTTCATTTTAAAAGAAATATTTCTAGAAAATAATAAAAATACACTTTTATTATCTAGTTTAGGTGCATATCTATTTAGAAAAAATCAGAAAAAAGAACAAAAACTTATTTTACAAAAAAATATCAGTATAACTCCTGCAAATATCATTAATACCATCCAATTAGCAGAGAAAATAGCTAACCCTAAATGTAGTAGCTATCCAAGATGTGATTCTACTAAAGATTTAGAAGAAAAAATTGAAGAGGATAATTTAATCAAAGAATACAATGAGAATCCTTATAAAAATTTAAATTATAAGATAGCTATTTTTGAAAATTCATTAGGTACTTGTGGATTAGGAAATATTGGAATTTTAACTAATTTAATAGAAAATTATCCAATTGCCAAAGGACAATCTAATGCAATGGAAGCTAAAAAACAAGTTTTTAACTCCCAACTTGTCACAATTGAATATAAAACACTAAATGAATTTTATCCAAATGAAGAAAAAGAATACATAAATAAAATTAATAGTTTTTCTCTTGATAATAAGAATGCAAATCTTTATTGTAAAAGTGTTGATTATGATATTGATGAGACTAAAATTAAGATAATATATCACAATTTAAAAACAATTGATAAAAAATTAATAGATGGAAGTTTGAATATACATAGCTTTGCACCAGGTTCTCATCATGTACTAAACATTTTAGCAGCTACAACAACTGCATTATCATTAGGCATAGATGAGAAAATAATTCAAAATGCTTTAAGGAACTTTAAAGGAATCGATGGCAGAACAAATATACGGCAAGTCGATAATTTAAGGATTATTGAAGAAATTAATCCAGGTATCAATACAAAAGCTATTGAAAAATCAATTGATATGATAAAAGATATTGATAAATATTATATCATAATAGGTGGAAAATATGGAGTTACCTGTGAAGAGATAGATGAAAAAAAACTATCTAAATTCTTAAAGGAATATATCACTAATAATTCAAAGATAAATTTAATTTTAACTGATGATGTTGGAAAAAGCTTAAAAGAAAAAATAGAATTGCTGAATAATAAAAATAGGAAAAATAAAGAAATAGAATTGCTAAATAATAAAAATAAAGAAATAAAATTGCTAAATAATAAAAATAAAGAAAATAAAGAAGAAAATTTTAAAATAGAATTTATTGAGGATTATAAAGAAGCTCAAAATATTGCCATTCAAAATAATAAAAATATTTTATTTATTTATAGGTCTAATTATTCACAAGTCTCTAAACGATAAAATAAGCTTATAAAAACTTAATAATAATGCTATTATTGAATCTGAACAATAAATTGTTTTTAAATAAAACAAATTAATTAATTTTAAATAAAAACAAATTAATTAATTAATTAATTTTATTAAGAATAATTTACAAAATTATTATGAAAATCTTTAAAAAAATATTTCTATTAAAATAAAAGCTAAGGCGAATTAAATGATTGTTGGAACTAGAGGAAGTAAACTTGCACTTGTACAAACAGATTACATAAGAAGCTGTTTATACAATATCACTGGAGAAGAAGTAGAGAAAAATATTATAAAAACTAAAGGAGATAAAATAACAAACTCCCAATTATATAATATGGATTCAAAAGGACTGTTTACAAGAGAACTTGATAATGCATTACTTGAGGAAGAAGTAGATTTTGCTGTTCATAGTTTAAAAGATGTACCTACTGAATTAGATGAAGATTTAGAAATCGTAGCAGTTCCTATAAGGGAAAGTCCTAATGAAGTATTTATTTCAAACTACAGTTGGAAAGAACTTGAAGAAGGATTTACACTTGGAACAAGCAGTCTAAGAAGAGAGGCATTTTGTAAACTCCATAAGAAAGATTTTGAACTGAAACCTATTCGTGGAAATGTTGAGACAAGAATTGAAAAAGTTATGGATGGGCAAGTAGATGCTACAATCATGGCAGAAGCAGGCTTAAACAGATTGGGATTACAAAAATACATTAAAACCAAGTTTTCAACAGATTACATAATGCCAGCAGCAGGTCAAGGTGCCTTAGCTGTTATAGCTAGAAAAGATTCTGAATTTAAAGAAACAATCAGAAAATTAAATCATTATTTTTCATTCCAAGAGGTCTTAGCAGAAAAAACCATTCTTGAAGAAATTGGAGTAGGTTGCCAATGGCCAATTGGAGCAATATCCAGAATAAAAAACAATCAGTTAGAACTTAAATCTATTTTACTTGATAAGACTGGTGAAATATTATATCAAGAAAGAATTAGTGGAAGTATAAACGAAGCAGAAACTATGGGAAGAAAAATAGGTAAAGATATGCTTGAATTCATTTAAAAAAAAAAAAAAAAAGTTATTAATCTAGTTTAGTTTAACTGATAATATCATTTTCATGAAAAAACTTGAATTTACATGAAAAGAAAAATTTATTAAAATTTTAAAAAGAGACCAGATTCATTTAAATTTAACTTACCTTATTTTTTACAATTTTTTAATGAAAATAACTATTCATATTACTTTATTTTAAATATAAGTCAATTTAAATCCAATTAATATAATTATTAAGAAAAAATTATATGAAAAAACATAAAATTTTAATAATGTTTATAAATTATAAGACACAAAAATATAGTTGAATAATTGGAGGAATATATTTGAGAACTATAAATGTTGGAGTTATAGGTGTAGGTGCAATGGGATATAACCATGCACGTGTATACTCAAAATTAGAAAATGCCAATCTCGTAGCAGTGGCAGATGTGGTAAAACCAACCCTTGATAAAGTATGTAAAAAGTATAAAACAAAAGGTTACTCTGAAATTGAAGACCTATTAAAAGATCCTGAAATTGAAGCAGTAAGTGTATGTGTACCAACAACTTTCCACCACGAGGTTGTTATGCAAGCTATAAAATATGGTAAACATGTTTTAGTAGAAAAGCCAATTGCTTTTACAGCTGAAGAAGCAGAGGAAATGATTAAAGCTGCAAAAGAAGCTGGAGTTAAACTTGCAACTGGACATGTAGAAAGGTTTAACCCTGCTGTTCAAAAAGCTAAAGAGCTTATTGAAAATGAAGTAATAGGCGATTTAGTAACTATTTCTGCTAAAAGAGTAGGTCCTTTCCCACCTAGAATAAAAGATGTTGGAGTGGCTATTGACTTAGCAATCCATGATTTAGATGTAATGAACTTCTTAATTGAAGAACCTGTAAAACAGGTATATGCTACAATGAGTAGTATTTTAGACCAGTCTGACTTTGAAGACCATGCAGAAATTATGTTAAGCTTTGATGAAAATACTACAGGAATCTTAGAAGTTAACTGGTTAACCCCATATAAACGTAGACAAATTGAAATTACTGGTACCGATGGAATAATAACTATCGATTACATAGACCAAAGTATTGAAGTTTATGGCAAATTTGCACAAGATATTCAAATCATACCAGTAGAGCCATTAAGTGAAGAATTAAGTTCATTTTTATATAAAATTGATGCAGATGAAGAACCGGAAATTACTGGTGAAGATGGTCTTAAAGCCCTTAAGATGGTTCTTGCAGCAAATAAGTCATCTAAAGAACATAGCCCAATCAATTTTAAATAATAAAATAAAAACAGCTAGTTAAATCAATTTCAGATAATAAAATAAAAACAACAACATTTAATTCAAATAGATATACCTTTAAAAAATCAAAATTATAATAACATAAGTGAGGAAAAAATATGAACCAAGACCTTATTAACAGAGCTCAGGAACTTAGGAATCATGGGTTTACTACTGGCGAAATAGCTGATGAGCTTAATGTATCAATGGATACTGCAAGATGGTTAACTTTACAGAAAAAGAAGCAGCTATCGAAGCAGAAGCACCTGTTGACATTGCTATTAACTGGAATAGTTTAGGTGGAAATGCAACTAGGCTTAGATATGTTTCAGCAGCTTTAAGTGATATTGCATTAAAACATGGCGATATTGACCTTGTTGTAGGAATCGCAACTAGTGGAGTTCCATTTGCAACTATGATGGCAGATGTAATTGAAGATTTAACTGGAACTGCTACATGTATATCTATTTTCCATCCTAAAAAACACAGAACTAACCCAACTAACAGTGATGAGGGAGCTATTAGTAGTAATTTCGGAACTGTTGATGGTAAAAAAATCGTTATTGTAGATGATGTAACTACTAGTGGTGACACAATTAAAGATGTAATTAAAGTAGTTAAAGACCATGGTGGAGACCCAGTCGTAGTAACTGTTTTAATTGATAAATCAGGACTTGAAGAAGTAGATGGAGTCCCAATTGAATCATTAATCAAAGTAAGTCAATTAAGATAATTTTCCCAATTGAATCATTAATCAAAGTAAGTCAATTAAGATAATCTTAATTATTTACTTTTCTTTTTTTAAAATTTAACTTCTATTTATTAATAATTTATTCTTATTTTAACTATGTTTAATTTATCCCTATTTTATTATTTTATGTTAATTTAAAATTTATCTACTTTCATACCATAATTATTATAAAAATCAGTTTTTAAAGTTAATTTACTTTTTTTAAAAAAAATGAAAAGATAAGTTAAAATCATCATTTAAAATACTAATATTACAATATTATTTATTTCCAAAATCTTCCCAGAACTGTGTTTGGAAAACACTATTTTTACTTAAATCTTCTAATTTTAAGAATAAATTCCAAGAAACAGATAAATTCATATATTCATCTGGAATTAAGCCTCTCATATGAGCTCTTGCTGCAAAATCAATTGGACTTAAAACAGGAACAGGATTATCATTTTCAGCTTGCCCGAAAGTAAATACTCCAATCGCTTGACATGCAGATGCTTGTGGAGTTAAAACATGAGCACTTTCAACTCTAAAGGAACTATTTAGCTGCAACATTGCAGATAATTCCATAGTATTTAAAGTAAAAACAACAGAATCTGGAATTTCATCATCATTAAGTGCTTCAATTGGTTTAAAAACAATATATTCCCCTTCATCATAGAATGGCCTATTTTGAATATTTTCATATGCAGTTTCATAATCGGAAAAGATTCTCTCACCTTCTAAAAACATGTTTTTTGTATGTTCCGGCATCTTTTCCAATCTATTTAAAAAGTAATCTCTATCCTTTGCAGAGTCTAATCCTAAAGATAAAAAAGTAGCTTGAAATTCTTTATCTTTTTCTTCTTTAAATCCAGTACCCCAACCAAAGCCTGCTGAAACACCACCACAAGTGATATTTTCACGACCAAAAGCAGTTATTTTTCTTTTTGCAATGGTTTGTGCAACAAAGGACATCACACATCCTCCTCGACCTGCTTTAGGAGCTAATGCATCTTTAGGCTTTTCATCAGTTTTAATTAATACAATAGGATCAAACTGTCCATTTAGCTCTTTTACAATATTAAATTCCATTTCTACAACCCCAATTTTAAAAAAAATACTAAAAAATATAATTTATATTTAATTTAATTAATTTATATTTTATAAAAAAGTATATAAAGATTTTACTATTAAAAAGCCAAATAAGGATTATTAATCGAATTAAGTTTTGAGATAAATATAATAGATAAAAAAGCTAATTAAAAATAACAATATAGGGTTTAAAGATAATTATTAGAATAATTATTAGATAGTTAGCTAAAAGTTACAAAAAAGATTTATATCTAACTAATAATAATTAATTATAAGAGAAATTTAAAGTTAATGAGGTGGATTATGAATAAATTTGATAAAAATATTGAAATCGATTTTCTTATAAAGGAATTAATTTCTCTTAGTGGAAGATTAGAGAAAGAAATGAAAATTCCTAACGATTATAATGAAAAAAGAAAATTACTTAGAGCTTTAATGAATACTCAAAGTCCAGTTCAATTAAGTGAGAAATTTTATGAAATTCAAGATAAAATTCTTAGTGAAGAGACTGAAGAGAAAGATTTAGCCTCTGGTGAAGATATAAAAACAATTAGTCAAAATCCTAATGAAATAGATTCAAAAATAGCTTTATGGCAGGGAGATATAACTTGCCTTCAAGTAGATGCAATTGTAAATGCAGCAAACAGTCAAATGTTAGGTTGTTTTATCCCTTTACATAATTGTATTGACAATCAAATTCATTCAGCAGCTGGATTTCAGTTAAGAATGGATTGCCATGATATTATGAAAAAACAAGGCCATGAAGAAGAGATTGGTAATGCTAAAATCACATCAGCTTACAATTTACCTTCAAAATATGTCATACATACTGTAGGGCCTGCAATAGCTTATGGATCAGAACCTAATGAAAAAGAGATTGAAAAACTTGAAAGCTCTTATAAATCCTGCTTAGAAATTGCAGATAGATACAAGTTAAAATCAATTGCTTTTTGTTCAATATCAACAGGCGTATTTAATTTCCCAAAAGACCAAGCTTCCAAATTAGCTATTAAAACTGTAAGAGATTATTTAAAAAATAATCCAAATACAAATCTTGAAAAAGTAATTTTTAATACCTTTTCAGATGAAGCTAGCGAGATTTATAGAAAAAACTTAGAATAAAGATAATAAATAAAAAAATAATCTAAAATAATGGGAAAAATTAAAATAGAGAATATATAATCTTAAAAAGAATAATTTAAAAGATTATAAAAAATTAAATGAAATTCATAGAAGGTAAGTATCTCATGGAAAACTATAATATAAGAGTAGAAAAATTAAAAAAACTAATTGATAATGCGAATTATATCTTAATAGGAGCAGGTGCAGGATTATCAACTGCAGCAGGAATTGAATACTCTGGAAAACGTTTTAGAGATAATTTTCCAGAATTTATTAAAAAATATGGATTTCAAGATATGTATTCCTCAATGTTTTATCCTTTTAAAAGCTCAGAAGAGAAATGGGCTTATTTTGCAAAGCATGCCTATGTAAATAATATAGGGATGGAAGGAACCTATCTTTATAAAAAATTATTAAACCTTGTAAAAAATAAAGATTACTTTGTTATTACAACAAATACTGATGATCAATTCTTAAAGTCAGGATTTGATGAAAATAGATTCTTTAGAGTACAAGGATCATATGCTAAAATGCAATGCTCAAAAGCTTGCCATGAAAAGTTATATGATGATGAGGAATTAATCTTAGAAATGATTGAAAAAACTGATGAAAATCTAAAAATACCAACTGAGCTTCTCCCAAAATGTCCAGTTTGCAGTGAAGAAATGGATTTAAACCTTAGAAAAGATAGTTTCTTTGTTGAAGATGATAGCTGGCACAAACAAAAACAGAATTATATCAATTTTAGAAAAAAAGCACTAGGTGGAAAGTTAGTTCTTTTAGAATTTGGAATAGGTTTTAACACACCAATTATAATCCGTTTCCCATTTGATGATTTAATGAAATCCCATGAAAATGTAAGTCTTGTAAGATTTAATAGGAGTCATTTAGAATTAACCGTTCAAGACAATGGAAATTATTATTTAATAGGAGAAGATGAACTAGAAAATTATTTAAATCCCAATATAAAGGAAAGATACCTTCCATTTAATGAGGATATTACTAAAACATTAAACAAATTAATTTAAGTTTTTATTTACCTAAATATATATTAAAATGAAAAATTTTAAAATGCTTAAAATTCAAATTTATTATATAAATTAAAATTTTAAAATGATTAAAATTCAATTTATTGTATAAATTAAAATTTTAAAAAAAATATAACATTAAAATTTTTTATTGAAATAAGGTAGATTTTATGGATGAATTATCAAAAAAAATACAAGATCTTAAAAATTTAATTGAAAATACAGACCACATTTTAATTGCTGGAGGAGAATATCTATCAGAACAAGCAGGACTTGACATATATGGAAAAATGTTTACAGATAACTTTCAAGACTTTATAGAAAGATATGATTTTACAAATATGTATAATGGAACGTTTTACCCTTATAAATATAGTGAAGAAAAATGGGCTTATCTAGCAAGATATTTTTATGTTTATCTGCATTTTGAAGGAACAAGACTATATAAAAAAATTTACAAACTAGTTGAAGATAAAGATTATTTCGTAATAACAACTAATTTTGATGAGCAATTTTATAAAACAGGATTTAAAAAATCAAGAGTCTATGCAAGTAATGGTGATTTTAGACACTTGCAGTGCAAAAAAATATGCAGTGATGAATTATACGATTTTGTAGAATTAATCGAAAGAATGGTTAAGCAGACAGATTATGAAAGGAAAATTCCTCGACAATTAGTACCTAAATGTCCTAAATGTGGAGCTTCAATGGATTTACATCTGACTACAACGGATAATTTTATTAAAGACCCTAACTGGATAAAGCAACATGAAAAATATGGAAGATTCACAAATAAAAATAAAGACTCAAAAACTTTAGTTTTACAATTTGGAAATCCGAAAACATTTGAAAAAACAATTATGGAAAATCCTAAATGGCATTTAGTACGATTTATTGAATCAAAAGGAAGGCTTGAAAATATTGGTTCTTCCATATTTAAATCATTTAGAAAAAATAATGAAGCTTTAGAAAGAATAATCACTTTTGAAGAACCTATAGAAGAAATAATTGATCAATTACTGAAAAAATATTAAATTTATTTAAATAAAAGCATTTAAAATAAATTTTAGGGTCCTAGATTTTTTACATTTCTGCAAGCTTTTGTAGGGCTGTTTTTGTAGTGTAGCCTTGTAATGTGATGAGCCCTGCTAAAAATACATTTAAATATACGGTTCTTTTTACTGAATCATGTGTATATTTGTGTATATTCTCTCATGTTGAGTCCATCTTTGCATAATTTGAAGAAGTCTTCTATTTTACCCCTTATTGGTTTATATTTTTCCCAATTGTTTATTTTTTCTAAAAATTCGTTTTTTAGTCTTTTTAATAGTTTTTTAATCTTTTCTGTGTTCTTTTTTGGGTTAAATATCTCTAATTTGTAGTTGAATATT
>NZ_FOTL01000021.1 GCF_900114585.1 Methanobrevibacter olleyae
AATAAAAATCAAACAATTTTTTAAGAAAAAATTCTAAAAACCACTACTTTTTATTAAAAAAATTTTCAAATCAACAAAGTTTTTGAAAGAGCCGTTAGAGAATATGAAAATTTTTATATTAAATAAAAATAATAAATATAGACTGATATGATTTATTAATTACTTTATAATGAACATCTTAATAATTAATTGATTTATTAATTATTTTGATTTATTAATTATTTTAGTAAATTCATACCGATTAATAAAATCATGAATTTATAAAAATCATAATTTACAATTATCTAATTATCAAAATACGAAAATGGTGATTTAGTGACTAATAATGAAATTGAAAAGAAATGGCAAAAAATATGGAGAGATAATGAGCTATTTCAATCAGACCCCAATGAAAAAGAAAAATTATTCATAACAGTAGCTTATCCCTACCCAAGTGGTGCTATGCATATAGGACACGGAAGAACCTACACAGTACCTGATGTATATGCAAGATTTAAAAGAATGGAAGGCTACAACGTATTATTCCCTATGGCATGGCATGTAACCGGTGCACCAGTTATAGGTATTGCAGATAGGATTAAAAGAAAAGATCCATGGACTCTTGATTTATATGAAAGAGTTCACAAAGTTCCTCATGACACTCTTTCAAAATTAGAAGACCCTGAATATATTGTAAAATACTTTAGTAATGAATACCACACTGTAATGGATGATATGGGTTATTCTATTGATTGGAGAAGAGAATTTAGAACTATCGATCCAAGTTATAAAAAATTTATTAGATGGCAGGTGAAAAAACTTAAATCCTTAGGTTTAATCAAGCAAGGTGAACACCCTGTAAAATATTGTCCTCACGATGAAAATCCTGTAGGAGACCATGACCTTTTAGAAGGTGAAGGTGTAGGTGTAAATGAGTTAACCCTTATAAAATTTGAAGTAGACTCTAGACAATATATAGTTCCTGCAACCTTTAGACCAGAAACAATCTTTGCTGCAACAAATGTATGGCTAAACCCAGAAGTTCACTATATTGAAGTTGAAGTAAAATCTGGTATAAACAAAGGTGAAAAATGGATCATAAGTAATGAAGCTTTCTTAAATCTTTCTAACCAACATGATTTAGAAATACTTAGAGATATTGACCCTAAGCCATTAATTGGAAAATATGTTAAAAATCCATTAAATGGTGAAGATTTACCTATTTTCCCTGCAAGTTTTGTAGATCCTGAATATGGTTCTGGAACAGTATTCTCTGTACCTGCTCATGCACCTGCAGATTATATTGCACTTAGAGATTTAAAAGAAAATGAAGATCTAATCGAAGAGTTTGATATTGCAGATGAAGTTGCTAAAGCTAAGCCGATTAATGTTGTAACTGTAAAAGGATATGGAGAATTCCCAGCTGTAGAACTTATCGAAAAAATGGGAATTAAAAACCAAAATGATCCTAAAGTTCAAGATGCAACTGATGAATTATACAAAGCAGAGCATAGTAAAGGATATATCAGCGACCATATTGAAAAATATGCAGGTAAAAGAGTTGCATATATCAGAGATGAAATTAAAGCAGATATGATAGAAGCAGGTAGTGCAGATATTATGTATGACTTTGTAGAAAGACCTGTAATTTGTAGATGTGGTAATAAATGTGTTGTTAAAGTTATGGATGATCAATGGTTCATGAGATACAGTGATGAAGAATGGACAAATAAAACCCAAAAACTCCTTGCTCAAGAAACAATTATTCCAGAAGAAATTAGGTCTAACTTTGAATACTACCTTGACTGGTTAGATGATTGGGCATGTTCTAGAAGAGTAGGTCTTGGAACAAGAGTGCCATGGGATGAACAATGGTTAATTGAGCCACTTACAGATTCTACTATTTATATGTCTTACTATTCTATTGCTAAATATCTTAAAGATATGAACCCTAAAGACTTAAATGAAGCATTCTTTGAGAAAGTCTTTTTAAATGTAGATAGTGATGAAATTACAGTTGCACCTGAAATTGTAGAAGAAATTCAAAGGGAATTTAATTACTGGTATCCTCTTGATTGGAGATTATCTGCAAAAGACTTAGTAGGTAACCATTTAAGCTTTTTAATGTTTACACATGCAGCTATTTTCCCTGAAGAAAAATGGCCAAAAGGTACTGTTGTATTTGGTATGGGATTACTTGAAGGAAATAAAATGTCCTCATCAAAAGGTAATGTAATTCTCCTTGCAGATGCAATTGAAGAATACAGTGCAGATGTGGTAAGGCTCTTCTTAATGGCATCAGCTGAACCATGGCAAGACTTCGATTGGAGAGAAAAGGAAGTAAAAGGAACTCAAAGACGTTTAGAATGGTTTAGAGAATTTGCACAAAATGTAGAAGATATTAAAGGAGCTAAATTAAGCTTATCCAATATTGAAGAAGTTGCTCTTGAACGTATTATTGATAAATGGATGATCAATCAATTAAACATCCATATCAAAGCAGCTACTGAAGCACTTGAAGTATTCCAAACTAGGCAAGCTTTACAACATGCTCTATTCTTATTAAAAAAAGATTTGGACCATTATATGTACAGAGTTAAAGACCTTCTTAGAAAAGAAGACCCTGCTGTAGTCTATGTACTTTCCACTGTTTTAAGTAACTGGATTAGATTACTTGCCCCTTTTACCCCACACACCTCAGAAGAACTTTGGAGTAAATTTGGTGGGGAGGGATTTGCATCCTTTGCAGAGTGGCCTAAATATGATGAAGAACTTATCAGCGAAGAAATCGAAAGATCTGAATCCCTTGTTCAAAATACTGTTAAGGATATTAATGAAATTAAGAACATTGTAGATACAGAACCTGAGAAAATACATATTTACCTATCTCCTGATTGGAAATGGGACTTATACAAAATAGCTGATGAAGTTGGAAAACCTGATATCGGTCAAATAATGGGTAAAGCAATTGGCAAAAACATCTATGACAATAAAAAAGAAATAGCTAATCTAGCTAAGAAGATCTCAAGAGAAATGACCAAAACAAGATACATCGGTAAAATCGATGAAGCCACCATCTTAAATGATGCAAAAGATTTCATTGAAGCAGAAACAGAAGCAGAAATAATTATCCATACCGATGATAGCTACGATCCACAAAATAAGGCAAAAAATGCAATGCCTTATAAACCAGCTATATTTATGGAATAGTCCTAAGTCTTTCCAAGCTTCATGGACTTTAGTCCATAGAACCTTGAGCAAAAATTTTTTAATGCTTGTTAGAACATTGCAAAATAAAAATAAGAATAAAATAAGAATAAAATAAATAAAAATAAAATAAAAAATAATATTTAATAGCTATTTTTTAATAGCTAACCTTTTTCCTTTTTTTAAAGTTTATCATATTAAAAAGCTCTGAGCTATCTTTTAAGCTCTAAATAAAAAATTATTATAATAATACTTTGTCAATGGACTCTTTACAAATTTTTAAAGATTTTTCAAGCTCTTCTTTAGTTATTACTAAAGGTGGATTAAAGTACATAACATTACCTAAAGGCCTAAGCATTAAGCCTTGTTTTAATGCTTCCCTATAGATTTTATAACCTATCCTTTCTCTTGAATCAAAGTCTTTTTTAGAGTCTTTATCTTCAACTAATTCTATAGCATTAATCAAACCCATTTGACGAATCTCCCCTATATTTGGATGACTGTCAAATATTTCATGGAAACGATTATTTAGCCAAATTGCCTTTTCATTAGCTTTTTCAATTATCTTATCCCTTTCCATAATCTTTAAAGTTGCATTTGCTACACTTGCAGCTAAAGGATTACCTGCATAAGTATGACTATGCATAAAAGCTACATTATCAGTGAAATCTCCATAAAACCCATTATAAATCTCATCAGTACTTGCACAAACAGCCATTGCCATATATCCATTAGTTAAACCTTTTGAAATGCACATTATATCTGGACTTATACCTGCATGATCAACTGCAAACATTTTACCAGTTCTTCCGAAACCTGTTGCTATTTCATCTGCAATCAACAATACATCATACTTATCACAAATGGCTCTTAATTTTTTAAGGTATAATGGTGGATAAATCTTCATTCCAGCACTACCTTGAATTAAAGGCTCAATTATCATGGCACAAGTTTCATGACCATATTTAGAAAATTGCTCTTCTGCATCTTCAAAACATTCACAATCACAGCTATCCCTATTTTTATTATGCTGACATCTATAACAATCTGGAGCTTGTATTTTAATTGTATCAATCATTATTGGTTCGAATACCTTAGAATAGTCATCAAGAGCTCCTACTGATAAAGCTCCTAAAGTTTCTCCATGATAAGCATCTGTAAAACACATAAAACGTGTTTTATACTCTTTTCCATTTTGTCCACAATACTGAAAAGCCATTTTTAATGCACATTCAACAGATGCTGAGCCATTATCAACAAAACTAAATTTATTTAGTCCTTTAGGCATTACTTTAATAAGGCGCTCTGATAATTCTATAATAGTTTTATGAGAAAAATTAGCAAAAAGAACATGATCTAACTTATTTACTTGTTCTTTAAGTGCATCATTAACTTCATCATTACAATGGCCAAGTAAATTACACCACCAAGAGCTTATGATGTCTATATACTCCTTTCCATCAACATCAACTAATTTCACTCCTTTTCCATGATCAATTACAATTGGTGGGAAATCTTCATAATCCTTCATCTGAGAAGCAGGATGCCAAATATGGGCTAAATCCTTTTCAACACATTTTTCACTTTTATTCATCATATTAAAACCTTATATTTATTCATCATATTAAAACATTATAACTTAGAAAAAATAATTTGAAAATTTAATAAATTATTTATAACAACATTTTTAAATATAAATTCTACATTATAAGATTAAACTTTATATTTAATAAATTTTTAATTTTTCTAATTGAATTAAAAGATCTTTCTAATTGAATTAAAAAATTTTTCTAATTGAATTAAAAGATCTTTCTAATTGAATTAAAAAATCACTTTGTTGAAATCCTTTTTCACTTGAAATTGAACATCGACTAAAAAAATTTTCAAGTTAGTTAAATTGAATATAAAGTTTTAAAAATACTTTAAATTTAGTTAAACTTGAAATACTACTTAAAATTAAAAAATAATAAATATTAAACTATATCTACTAAAAAATGAGAATAAATATTAACATATTAAATATGCCAAAATAATATTTTCTGATTATTACAGTAATATTATGCAATAATTCATAAAAAAAGCGAAAAAGTTACATAAAATCACAGATTGCAATCGATTTTGACACTCGATTATTATTGGCTGTAGAATCTCAAAGGTCCAAAACATGATGTCTATGATTTTTGAAAAGATAATAATAGTTATTAATTCAAATAAAGCTTTTAACATCATAAACCCATTTTGATGCATAATATACACAGGCCAATTCAATTAATAGGAGATAAGGACTTCAACAGAGCCTAAAAATAAGTAAAAAATTTAAAATTTTAATGCCTTTGACAATAAATCAGATTTTTGATATTTTTCTTATTTTATTTATTTAGGCTTATTTTGAAATTATTTCTAGTTTTAAACCGTCCTATGTTTTTATTTTTTAGTGATTTTGAATGTATTACTTTTTTTATTAATTTAGAAATTTAGTAATACTTTAAAAAGATTTATTAATAATTAAATTTAGAAATTTATACAATAAACATTAGTCCCATTATTAGACAATTATGTTGAAGTGGTTTTATGTTCAAAAATAGTGAAAAAATATTATTAATATTTATAATAATAGGATTAATCACTATTTCATCAAATATTGCTTTTGCTCAAAGTGTTGATGAAACTAATATAGCGATTGATGATAGTCAATTAAGTCCTATTGATGCAGTTATAGATAATGATAATATTGATGATTATCAAATTAACGAAAATGACAATACTAATCAGCTAAGTATCAAAAATGAGAATACTAATAATTTAAGTATTGAAAATGAAAATACTAATCCGCAAAGTATCAAAAACGAGAATACTAATAATTTAAGTATTGAAAATGAAAATACTAATCCGCAAAGTATCAAAAACGAGAATGGTGAAAGTGTTTCATCATCAGACAATATAACTATTTTAATTGTAAGTGATAATCCTGGTACTAATATTCTAGATGGAGCATCTAAGGAATTATATGAAGAATACGGTTTAAATAATGTTAATTTAGTTGTAAGAAGCGGTATTCAAGTTAAAGAAATGAATGAAAGTGAATTCAGTTATTTACTAGAAAATTGTGATGCATTTATTGGTGAATGGATAAGTACCGATGTAGATGCTGTTTTAACAAGCATTTTAAATAAAAACCCAACTTTATCAGATAAAAAACTCTTTTTAATTTTAGAACCTCCTGTTGGTAATTTAAACTCTGGATCTTCCTCTATTGAACTAATTAAACATTCCACATTGAATTATAATAAAATTTTTAGTTCATTTTCTAGTGAAGACTTAATCACATATTTTAAAGGTACAAAAAGAGGAACTGCATATGATGATGTAATTGCAGCAATTAACGATTATGGTTCTAATTTTAATCCAATCTTTAATAAAATGGTTCTTTATAAAGACATTCATGATAAAGAAAATTTAAAAAACCAAATATTATATGCATTAAATTATTTGGGATTGGATTTAAGCTACAATGAACCTTCATTTACAAGTTCTAAATTATACGGCATATACAGAGACAAATGGTACACTTTAGATGAGTATATTTCTGAGTTTTTCAATCCAAATAATAATCGTACAATTGGTATTTTAGAAAGTACTATGTATATTTCATCTCAGCAGTTACATCCATGTAATAAAATTATGGAATATTTAGAATCAAAAGGATATAATGTTATACCTGTTTTTGCTGCAGGAGCTACACCTGAACAATTAAAAGTTATGGTTGAATCTTTTACTAGTGCAGGTACTAATGTATCAGGATTCATTTCAAACTCATCTAACTATGATATTTATGTTGATGCTATCATATCTGTTGTAGCATATGGTGTTGGCGGAGAAAATTTCACAGCTACTAAAAAATTTTTTGAAGAACTTGGTGTTCCAGTATTTAGAGCCGTTCATTCTGATTATGTTTCTAATGAAAAATGGGAATTAGGAACTACTGGTTTAACTAGTGAAAGAAGTGATAAATGGTGGCATGTCTCTATTGCTGAAGCTCAAGGAATCATTGATGCAACATTTATCGGCGGTGCCGCTTTTTATATCTCAAATACTACTGGCGCTAGAATTTTAACTTATATTCCCCACAAGGAAAATATTGAACTACTATGTGATAGAATTGATTCATGGGTTGATTTACAATATATGAATAATAGTGAAAAACTTATTTCATTAATTTATTATAACTACCCTCCTGGAAAACAAAACATTGGATCCAGTTATTTAGATACTATTACAAGTATTTATAACATGCTTTATACTTTAAATGCAGCAGGTTATAATCTTGGTGAATTACCTTCAAGTGTATCTGAATTAGAAGATTTAATGTTAAAATGTGGTATCAATGTTGCTACTTGGGCTCCAGGAGAACTTGAAAAGTTAGCAAACCAATCTAATATTGTTTTACTACCGGTTAGTGAATATACCGATTGGTTTAATACATTACCTGAAATTGTAAAAATCCAGGTAAAACAAGGCCCTATCCCATATATCGGTGAACTAGCTAAAAGAGCAGTTGAGTTAAAATATACAGTTACTATTGGAGATACAATAGATGATTGGTATAACCAGATTGTTGCTCTACTTCCAGAAGATAAAGCAGTTGAGGCAACTAAAATATTAGATAATATTGTTGCATCTTTAAAAAATTATACCGCCACATATGATGAGGGGCATTATAATTCATTCTTACAATATTATGAAGAATTTAAAGAACTAAATGTTGAAGGATTAACAGGTTGGGGTGATTCTCCAGGAAATGTTATGGTTGTTAATAGGGATAGTATTGATTACTTTGTTATTCCTGGTTTAAAATTTGGTAACATTTACATAGCTCCAGAACCTCAAAGAGGATGGGAATCTGATATTGAAAATCTTTATCATTGTACTGCTGTTGCACCTACCCACCAATATTTAGCAGCTTACTATTATATGCAAACTTATTATCCCAATGGGATGGTATTTGTAGGAAGGCATGCAACTCACGAATGGTTACCTGGTAAAGAAATTCTTTTATCTTCAACTGATTATGGATCTATCGTTGTAGGTAAAGCACCTCAATTGTATTTCTATATTAGTGATGGTTTAGGAGAAGCTATTCAAGCTAAAAGAAGAGGATTCGCTGTTATAATTTCACATTTAACTTCTCCATTATCCTATACTCATCTATATGGCAATTTAACTGTTGCAGCTAATTTAATAGAGGAATACTTAAATTCAAATAATCAAAATTTAAAAGATGAAATTAGTGAAGAATTACGTAATTTAATTATTGATAATGATTATTCAATGAACCTTGGTTTAACTAAAGAAGAGGTTCAAAATCTTTCATCAGATGAATTGTTAAATAAAGTAAATAATTTCTTAAAGTCAGCTCAATCTACAATATACCCTTTAGGTCTTCATGCTATTGGACAGTATTGGAATGAACAAGATTTAGCAAGTACTGTTACAGTTATGATGTCCTTTGATTTTGATTTAAAAAATAATAAGGGTGAAACAAACCTCTTTAAAGAACTTTCTAAAGTTTACTTTAATTCAGATTACAACAGTTTAACAGCTTTTGAAAGAGAATTCATATTAAATAGAGCTTATGATATTTCTAAAGCTTTAATTTACTGGGATGTTGAAACAGTACACTACGTTTTGATAGATTCAAATAGGGGATTAAATAATTCTAACTTTACAGCATGTTTAAATTTAGCTAAAGAATATATAAATTTAATTAATGCTAGTATTCAAGCAGAATTAGATGGAATGCTTGACGGTTTAAATGGGAAATATATTCCAATTAGTGAAGGTGGAGAGATTATTGCAAAACCTAGCATTATGCCAACTGGAAGAAATATGTTCCAAGACCAATCATGTGAACTTCCAACACAAGAAGCTTATGAATATGCTAAAATCCTCGCACTTTTAACATTATCAGATTTAAATGATACTACTGAAAAAATTATAATGGGGATTTGGTGTGTTGAAACTGCAAGAGACGATGGCGCTTTAGTTTCCACAGTTCTTTATTTACTTGGAATGAAACCTGTATGGACAGATTCACCAAGTGCAGGTATTGATGATAATCATGACCACGATGATGAATCTACAAGTGGTAAAAAAGTTAAAAATATGCCAGTATATCTAAAATTAGAAGATTTAGAACGTCCTGAAGCTTGGGCTAAAAAAAGAATTGATCTTACAATAATTACAAGTGGATTGTTTAGAGATCTATACTCCTCTCAAACAATTCTTCTTGACAATGCATTTAGAGTTGCACTAGCAAGATCTTATCTTACCATTACCTCTAATAAAACATTAATGGATGGTGAATATGGAGTTCAAGTTAAAGAAGCTATTGATTATATAATGGAAGGAATTGGATATTATGGAGTTAGTGGTGCTTATAGAGAATCCTTAGAAGATAATTATGTAGCTAAACATTGGCTTGAAGATTGTTTATACTATTTAAGCATTGGTTATAATGCAACTTATGCAGGCGAATGTGCTATTACAAGAATTTTCGCACCGCCTAATGGAGATTATGGTGCAGGTATATCTAAATTAGTGTCAATGTCTTGGACTTGGAATACAACTGATGAATTAGCTGATTTCTACTTAGGAAGAATGGGCAATATGTATTCTAAAAACTACTGGGGAGATACCAATCCATTAGTATTCTTAAGGGCATTATCTAATTCAGATACAATTATAGCTAGTCGTAACACTAATCAATATGGAGTACTTGACAATGATGACTTCTTTGATTATTGGGGCGGTTTATCAATGACTGTCGAAAAAATCTCTGGTAAAGCTCCTAAGTTCAATGTTTTAATGTATGCTAATAGAAACAATGCTTATATTTCATCTTTAGAAGAAGTAATGTATCAAGAAATTGCAGCAAGGTATGATAATCCTGAATGGATTAAAGGAATGATGGGTGAAGGTTACAGTGGAGCTCGTTATATATCAAATAAATTTGTAACTAATTTATATGGTTGGCAAGTAACTAGGCCTTCTGCAGTAAGTGATGATTTATGGAATAGACTTTACAATACTTATTATAATGATAAATATGATTTAGGTGTTAAAGAGTGGTTAAAAACTGGAAATAATGCATATTCACTTATTTCTATGAGTGGAACCATGCTAACTACAATTAAAGAAGGTTATTGGAATGCAGATGATGCAACTATAAGAGATATTGCAAATACATGGGCACAAGCTACAGTTCAAAATGGTGTAGCATGTTGTGATTGTAGTTGTGGAAATATTGCGATGATGCAATGGGCAATTCAATATGTAAATCCAGATATTTTAGCTCAATTATTACCAAAACTATATGAATCTACTAGAAATCCAGTATTTTTAAATAATAGTCAAAATGTCCAACCACAGGATAAGGAGGATGGTTCAAATACTGAAGCTTCATCCCCAAATCCAGTTGAAGGCTCTGATTCAGCAAAAGTTATTGCTTCAAATTCTACAACAACTACAGAAACTAACTCACAAAGTAGTAGTAGCAGCAGTAGTAGCAGCAGTAGCAGTAGCAGCAGTTCACAAAATTCAATAAACTCTAGAGGAGAATCAGCATCAAATGTAGGAGTTGATGGTCAAATTGGCAATCCACAAGGACAATCTGCTTCAGATGGTGGTGAAAAGGGCGAAGCTGGAGAGGTAGCTAGTTCTTCCTCACAAGGTGCTGATGTTAAAAGAGCAGTAGAAATAAATCCAATCACAGCAAAATCAGCAAGTAAAGTTGGTTTATCAATAATTGCAGTAATTGGAGTATTATGTTTAATAGGAGTAATCGCTTTAGGTTACTTTAGAAACAGAGATGATGAAGAAAAAATTAAAGATTTAGATAAATTATACAATGAAAAAGTTATTTAAGGTGTTTGAATGGATGTAATTAGTATTTTATGGCAATTAGGGATTTTATCTTAAGGTGTTTGAATGGATGTAATTAGCATTTTATGGCAATTAGGGATTTTATCCGCTGTTTTAATCTTTGGAATTAAATTAGGTTTAGCTACTGGTTTAGCAAACATGTCTAAAAAGTATTTGGCTTTAGTTTCAATCGGGTATGGTGCTGGAGTTTTAATTTTAACTGAAATTGCTTCATTTTATACAACAGTAATAACTGATTTAATTTATTCATATAATTTTGAATTCTTTTTAATAATGGCAATTATTATGATTTTAGCAGGTATCTTCACAATTAGGGAATACAAAGTATTTGAGAGAAATACAACTGCAGCAACATGTATGGCTGTTATTGCACCATGTCCATGTTGTTTTGGATCAATTTTAGTAAGTATATTGTTAGTAGCTCCTACTGTGGGATTAGGTCTTATGAATCTAAGTGCCATAGTAGCTTCAGCATTAGTTTTAACTATTGTGGGAACTTACTTTGCATCAAATTTCTTGATAAAGTTCATCAATAAGCCTTATCCAATAGTTTTAGGTAATTTCATGTTCTTTTTAGGAATTTACTTCTTATTATCTGCTTTATTCCTTCCAAATATCACTGCTATGATTCAAAATCCAATGAATGAAATATCAATCGCATCTGTTGATTATTTAAGTATTGCAATAATTGTGATACTGGTTTTTATGGCAATAGGTGGGATTATATCCAAGAGAAATACTAATTTTAGGTGATTATTTATGGTTACATCCGTTCCAGGTAGTGAAATTATAACTTCAGGGCTAAATATGATTTCCCAGAGTTTACAGATTCCTGTAATAATCTTTTTACTTATCTTTGCAATTTTTGCAGTAATTACATTGGGAGGCCTTGTATCTGAATATAGTTCTCGAAGAAAGATTTCAGTAGATTCACTTGAAAAAATCATCTATTCAATAACAAATGCAAACTCCTATGATGAAATCTTAAGCATTGTTAAAAATGCAAGAATATACGAATCACAAAAAGTAATTTTAATTAAAGTTTTACGTGCAAATTCATTACCTAGCGAAGCTAGACATACTTTAGCTAAAAAATTAATTGAAGTAGAAGAAGATAAATTTACTAAAATAATTGAAAAAACAGATATTGTAACAAAAATTGGCCCCACTCTTGGATTAATGGGTACGCTTATTCCTATGGGTCCGGGACTTGCTGCATTAGGTGCTGGTGATGTTAATACATTAGCTAATGCAATCATTGTTGCTTTTGATACAACTGTTGTAGGTATTGGATCTGGTGCTGTTGCATACTTTGTCTCTAAAGTAAGACGTAGATGGTATGAAGAATATTTATCCGATTTAGATGCTCTAATTGATGTAATATTGGTTAAATTGAAAAATTAGAGGTTTTTCCAATGGTTAGAGAAAAAAATAAAAAAAGATTTGCTGAAGGTGAAGATGACCCTATGTCAGGTACAACAAATCTTGTAGATGCAATGCTAGTTATTGCAGTAGGACTTTTAATTTTTGTTGTAATTAGTTGGAATATGCAAAGTGTAATATTTCAAGATAATTCTCAAAATCCAAACCAAGCTATTCAAGACTCACAGCAAACCACTGAAGTTAGTGAGGGACAAGTATTAAATGAAACCCCAGATACATCTAATACATCAGGAAAAGGATATATGGAAATGGGTAAAGTTTATAAAGATCCTTCAACGGGTAAATTGATTATGGTTGAAGAATAATTTAATATTTATATATTTTCTTCTATAGTTTCTTCTTTCTTTTCATTATAAAAAAATTATCTTTAATTTTTCAATTTTTTACTTTTATATTAAAATTATTTTTAATTTATTTATTATTTTTCACAATACTTTTTTAATATTTTTCTCATTTTTCTAATTATTTTTTAATTTTATAATTTATTTTAGACTTATTTTTAATTCTCTCCCTATTTTACTTATTTTTTTAATTTATAGTTAATTTTATACCTCTTTTTTGATTTATATGATATCATATTCTTTTTTTTAAATTTAAATTATTGAGTATTATTTTTTAAGCTAAATTAGGTCATTTAGTAATAATATAATTAATTTTAAATATATTATTAAACAATAATATAGTATATATGTAGTAATAATTGTATTCATTTTTTTATTACATATGAAATAGTGAATAATTTTTATTATTTTTAAATTAATTTGCTATTTTTATAAAAATTTGGAGGAATTTTTTGCGAAACAATGTTAAGAATTCATCGTTATTTTTAATATTGCTAATTGTATTAGTTTTATCTATATCTTCGACTTTTGCACAAGATTTAGATAATTCCACTGATGATTTAGCTGTTTATAATGATGGTGAATCTATTTCAATTGAAAATCAAGACTATGAATACGAAGATATATCTAGTGTAAATGATGATGTTTATACTGCAGAGAGTACCTCTGTAGTAAATGATGACGAATATGAAACGGATACTTTATCTGTAGCTAATGAGGGGCCAAATGCTATGGATACTGTATATAGCGTAAATTATGAAGAAAACTTAGGTTATGGTGAAACTGTCCCACCTATGCCTGAAGTAGATAGTGGTGTTGTTTCAGGAGGTATTGATTTCACTGCTGTTAATCCTTGGACTACATCAGGTAATTTAGTTTATACCATTCCAGATGGAATGACAAACCTTAAATCAGCAATTGTAATTGTTAATGTCTATTCTGGTAGTGGTGCTAATACTTATGCTCTTTATTCTAATGTATCTTTAGATACTAAAAATGGATTAGAGGAATTAGGATATGAAGCATTATACTTTGATACAACAACTACTAATGACCCTAATGTTTATCTCATCAATGATCATACTACAAAGCAATATTCCGATTGTCAAATGGTTTATAACATCACCAATAAAGTAAATAGTCTAAGTTCTGGAGATTTAATTAAAATTAATGTTGTTGACTCTCCATATCCAGATAAAAATTTCGATGGAAAAATTAAGTTAATTTCTTTATTATTTGCATTTGATGATGGAGATAATGATAAATATGCTTACTGGTTACATGCTGGTCAATTATGGACTCAAGATACTGCTAATTTTGATTTCAATACTCAAGATTATACCGGTGCAACAAACAATATGACTTTAAGAACTATTGCTTTATCAAGTTCAGTTGCTAATTCTTATAAAATAAACAATATTACAGCTCCTTATGACTCATCAAGTCAAGGTTCTTATTATTTAGATATCAAATGGAATAATCTTAGAACTTATTTCAATGAAGGAAATAAGACTAACTTCTGGTATCAAAATACTGCTGCTTCATATAAAACAAATGTTGCTTTATTAACTGCAAGCGAACTTGAATCTGAACAACCTTTAACTGAAGTTTATGTTGATTATGCTAATGGTAATGATGGTAACCTTGGTACTAGTCTTTCTACTGCTTTCAAAACTATTTCTCATGCCTTAAGTGTTGTAGAAGAAAATGGTATTATTAATATAAATGGCGTTAATTATTTAGATGATGTTGATGTTAATGGTTTAAACATTGATAAAAACATTTCAATTATTGGTTTAGGTGATGATGCTACTATTGATGCTAAAAATATTAGTAGAATATTCAATATCGGCGCTTACACTGTTAACTTATCTAATTTAGCATTTACTAATGCTAATGTTGCTAGTGCTAGTGATAAACGTGGAGGGGCACTATGGGTTAATGGTGCTACTTTAACTATCGATAATTGTAAATTTATTAATAACACTGCAGGTGCTAGTTCATCTTATGGTGGAGCTATTAATTTAAAATCAACCAGTACAACTATTAAAAACTCATACTTCGAAAACAATTCAGCATTTTATACAGGTGGTGGAATAAATGCTGAAAATAACAATGTCTTATTAAATATTTCTGATAGTATTTTCACTCTTAATGAAGTTTTAAATACTGGTTGGGCAACTGGTGCTGGAATTTGTGCATATAATACTGTAATAATTGATAGATCCTCATTTTACGGCAATAAGTTAGCAGAAGGTAAAAATGGTAGGTCTATTAATGAATATTCAACTGGTAATTTAACCATCACTAATTCTATTTTATTAGATGGAACTAACTCTGTTTATGTAACAACTGGCCCTACTACTTTAGAAAACAATTGGTGGGGAAATAACGACACTACCAAAGATTCAACTCCTAAAGACTTAGGATACACAAATGCAGATCTAAGTTCATACTTATACCTTAATATGACTGCTTTTGCTAGTGGCATGGGTGTAGGTGATACTGCATCTATTAATATTAATTTAGTTTCAACTGATGATGAAACAATTAATATAATGAACTTGCCAGCTACACTTACTGCTGTAAATGGTAATGTTAATCCAGAAGAAACTGAACTTGTAAACGGTCTAGGTTCTGCAGTATACACAATCACAACTGCTGGTGACAATTCTGTAACCGTCCATGTTTTAGGTATTGAAGATACTTATTCATTATCTTCTGAGGATATTATTTCTACTGAAGTTGTTTATGTAAATTCTACTGGCGGATCTGATACAAATCCAGGAAATAGTTGGGATAATGCTGTTAAAACAATTGAAAAGGCAATAAGCATTGTAGATGATAATGGCACTATTTATGTTGCAGATGGTCTTTATCAATTAAGCGATTCAACTCCTGCAACTGGTATTGCAATAACTAAAAATATTTCTATTATTGGCCAAAGTGTAAATGCAGTAATTTCTGGTGGAAATACAAAAAGAATATTCACCATAGGCGTAAATAAAACTTTAAATATCACTAGTTTAACTTTAACAAATGCTCATGCTTCAGGCTCAGCCTACGACTTTGGTGGAGCTATTTTAATTGAAGATAGCGGAAATACTAATCCTATCGTTGCTGGAAATTTAATAATAACTGATTCTGTAATTTCTAACTCCTATGCATCTTATGGTGGTGCTATTGGTACTAATAGAGGAACAATTGATAATATTAACAATGTAACATTTATTAACAATAGTGCTTTATCAGGCGGAGTCTTTTATATACAACAAAAAGGAACTTTAACCATTGGGGACAATTGTAAGTTTATAAATAACACTGCTAGTGGTCGTGGTTCTGTAACTTATGCTCAAGCAAAAGTAACTACTGGTAAAAATAATTTCTTCTATGGAAATATTGCAACTGGAAATTATGGTTACGGTACTGTATTTGGTTATGGATTCGAAATAGGTCCAGCTAATGTATTTGTTAATAACAAAGCAACACAAGGAGGAGCATTATATCTCGGCGGTAATTCATTTACTGGATTTGGTAGTTATTGTATATTTATAAATAGCACAGATGATAATGGTCGCCCAGTTGTAAAACAAAGTGCAGGCCGTGCATTAACTCTTGATAATTGTTATTGGGGAACTAACACCCCTGATTTCAGTGCTTTATGTAATGGAGCAATAAACTACACTAGTTATTTAATATTAAATATTAGTTCAGATGTAAATAGTGTTCGTGTTGGAGATAGTGCAGTAATTACTGTTGATTTAACTAAAAACCAAAATGGAACAACTGTTGATATTAACTCACTTCCAAGTGTTCTTCCTTTAATATTCACTGTTGAAAATGGTAATGTTAACCCTATAGAAACTGAACTTCTAAATGGCATTGGATTAACTGCATATTCCCCTGCCGTAATGGGTGAAGGTTCTGTAACTGCTAATATTTATGCAATAGCTGAAACTTTAAGCTTAGAAGTATTACCTGAGTTAGGAACTGTATTTGTTAATTACACTGGTGGTTTAGATACTAATGATGGTAGTAGTTGGGATAATGCTATAAAAACAATAAGTCATGCTTTAGAAATTGTTGGTGAAGGAAAAACAATCTACATTGCAGATGGACTTAACTATTTAGATGATTCTACAGCTGATGGTTTAGATATTGGTAAAAATCTTTCTATTGTTGGTATGGGAGATGATGTTGTAATCGATGCGAATAATAATGGTAGAATATTCAGCATTGGTGCTTATACTGTTAATTTATCTAATTTAATCTTTATTAATGGTAACTCTTCTACTGCTACTGATAAACGTGGTGGTGCTTTATATGTTAATGGTACTACATTAATTATTGATAATTGTAAATTCATTAATAACACTGCAGGTACTAAAGCTGCAGCCGGTAATGTTTCAACTTATGCTGGAGCTATTAATTTAAAATCTTCAACAACCACCATTATCAATTCAGAATTTGAGGGTAATACTGCATGGTCTACTGGTGCTGGCATTAATGCCGAAAATTCAAATGTTTTATTAAACATTTCAGATTCAACATTTATAAACAATATACTCTTAAACAATGGTTGGTCTGCAGGAGCTGCAATCTGTGCTTATAATACTGTCATAATTAATAAATCTGTATTCTATGGTAATAGATTAACTGATGAAACTAGAAATGGTAGAACTATTAATCAATATGGAAATGGTAGTTTAACAATCACTAACTCCATTTTATTAGATGGTGAAAAAGGTGTATGGATTGCAGCTGGCCCTACTACTTTAGAAAACAATTGGTGGGGAAATAACAATGCTAACAAAGATACCAATCCAGAAGACTTAGGATACACAAATGCAAATGTAAACTCATACTTAGTATTATCTTCTAAAATAGAACAAGAAAATATTTACAATGGTGATTTAGTAACAGTTACTACTACTTTAGAAAACAATGAAATTGAATTACCTATAACATTAAATGTAAATATAGGTGAAATTACACCTAATGAAGCTACCATAACTTCTAGTGAAGTATCTATTTATAATGCTACTACTTTAGGTGATGCAGTAATCACCATAGATGTTTTAGGCATTAAAAATGAAATTAATTTCTTTGTAAAAGAAACTCTTCCTAATGTTAACATTAGCCAAATTAAAACTCAATGGGCTGATGGCATCTATCCTGGAGTAAACAATACTTTCAATATTACATTAAACAATGGAGGAGATGAAAGTGTTGAAAATTTAGTACTTGAAGTTTATTCAAATGAAACCGGTGAATTAATTGCTAGTTACACTATTGATTCAATAGTAACTGGAACTTCATCAATTTTAGTAACTGATCCTACAATCCGTCCAATAACAGAAGAAAGCCTATGGCCAGCTCCTCAAAATAATAAAATTAAATTTACATTTAATTTAATTAGAGGTGAAGATTTAGTTACTAGTGTAAGTGTTGATAAAATGCTTGCATATAATGGTTACTTCAATAAAACCTATGCATATGGTGGCCATGATAATATTATTAATAGAAATTACACAATTTCTGGAGATATAATCATTGCTACTCAAGATGTAAGTACTTATGGTGATCAATATACAAGATTCAGAAATGAAACTTGGAACATTGAAACACCAGAAGATGCAGAAATTGTAAAAGTTTTATTATACTTTAACTATAACTGGGATACATCATTCTTCCCTAATGGTTGGAATTTAACATTTAATGATGTTGATATCCTTAATGATTATCTCACTCATGAAACTGATAGAGGTAACCTTGGTGGATGGGGAGCATATAATTATGGTCTCTTAGTCTTTGATGTAACAGACTATTACAAAACTAATGAAAATAATAGTTTTGTTATAAATAAAACAGGAAATTGTGCATTATATCCATCTACATTATATGTTTTATATAATCTAACTGATAGTGCTTATGTTAAAGATGTATACTTCTCAGATATCTGTGATGTATATTATCCTAACTACAATCAATTTGGATATGATGACTTACTCAAAACAGTTGTTAACTATAATGATATTAATTTAGATAATTTAGCTAATGCTATATGGTATGTATTTACTGGATCAAGTAGTATGAATAATAATTTAACATTTAACGATGGAGTAGTAGTTAATCCATTCAATGGTTACACAGCTAATGATTGTCGCCCATACATCTATGATGTAACTAGTTTGATTAAAAATAATAATGAAGCTTGGTTTATCACAGGTACTCAATCATCAACTACTGTTGCTTATGAACAAGTTTTAGTTGTTGGAAGAATAATTAAAACTGAAACTTCTATCACTGTAGCTAATGACACTGTCAATTTAACTTATGGTGATGAATTTGAAATCGGAGCTACATTAACTCCTACAGAAGCTGGTGAATTAACATATACAAGCAGTAACGAATCTGTTGCCATTGTTGAAAATGGTAAAATTATTGCTAAAGCATTCGGAAATGCAATTATAACAGTTTCATTCGAAGGAAACGAATATTACGAGCCTTCAAGTGCTACTATAGACGTAACCGTTAACAAAAAGGCTGTGAATATTGTTCCTGATCTAGTTCTCAATGATAAGTACTACCCGGGAGTGGTTACTATTATTATTAGATCTGATGTCGATGGTCTTTATAATGTAACTGTTGGTAAAGATACCGCTGAAGTTAACGTTACTGATGGTTTAGGATATGAATCATTCATAGGAATTGATGCAGGTATACAAAATGCAACTGTAAAATTCTTAGGTAATGAAATCTATAATGAAATTACTGTTAATAGAGAATTTGAAATTTTAAAGCAAGTAGTACCTAACTTTAATGTTGAATTTGGTGATGCAACTTATCCAGATAATGTTACTGTCTTAATCAATGGTCCTTCTGGAACTTATACTGTTAAAATTGACGATGAACACTCTGTTGAAATCGTAGTTGATGAAGATAATGTTGGAATTGGCAGTATCAGTGGTTTAGCTGCTGGTACTTACTCTAATGTAAATGTATCTTATGGTGGTAATGATAATGTAGAAGAGGGTTTTAAACTCTACACTATCACAGTTAAAAAACCGGATTCCAAAGAAAACATATCTGATATTATAGAAATTAACACAACTGTTCTTGAAAACTCAACTGATACTGTATTTAGTATTATTTTACCTAAAAATGCTACTGGTTACTTATTAGTGGATGTTAATGGTAAACATTATTATGCTCCAGTTGAAAACGGTACTGCTTCTCTTGCTATCCCAGGATTAGCTCCTGGAAACTACAGTGCAACAGTTACTTACACTGGTGATGATAACTATGCTTCCGTTACAAAGACAACAACTATTAGTGTTCCTTCAAATGTTCCAGATAATGCTTTTGATATTCCTAAAACCAGTGAAAGCAGTTCCGCAACTTATTCAGTTAAATTACCTCCAGATGCTACTGGTTATCTTGAAGTAGATGTTGATGGAACTAAATATGTTGCTGCTTTAAATAATGGATTTGCTAGTGTTACTGTAGCTGGTTTATCTGAAGGAAAACATAATGTAACCGTTACTTACACTGGTGATGGTAAATACTCTAGTGTTAGAAAATCTACAACTTTAAATGTTCATATTCCTGTATATAAAATTACAAAAAATAAGAACGTTGCAGCAATTTATTCAGCTAAAACATCTTACAAAGTTCTTATAACTAAAGATGGAAAAGCTGTTGGTGCTGGTGAAAAAGTAACTATCAAATATAATGGTAAAACATACACCGTTAAAACTGATAGTAAAGGTTATGCAAGCTTAAAACTTAACACTAAAATAAAAGTCAAAAAATATACTATTACCGCAACATACAAAGGTGTAAAAGTATCTAACAAAGTTACAATCAAACACGTAATTAAAGCATCCAACAAAAAAGTCAAAAAGTCCAAAAAAGTTACTAAAGTAAAAGTTTCCTTGAAAAAAGTTAACGGCAAATATCTTAAAGCTAAAAAACTTAAAATCAAATTCAGTGGAAAAAATTACAAAGTAAAAACCAACAAAAAAGGAGTAGCTACTTGGAAAGTTAAAAAATCCATGCTTAAAAAACTTAAAGTTGGTAAAAAATACAAATACAAAGTAACTTACGGAAAAGACAGTTTAACTAAAAAATTAACCATTAAATAATAAACAATTTTTTGGAAGTATTAATTTACTTCCATTTTTTATTTTTAAAATTGGCTAAATAAAAATAAAATAAAAGATTTTGTTTTTTGTTATAATTATATAATTAAATGAAAAATAAAAAAATACTTAATTTTTTGTATAATTACATAATTAAATGAAAAATAAAAAAATTATATTTGAGGAAAATGAGGAGATTTAATGAAAAATAAAAATATTTTATTAGCATTATTTTTGCTTTTATTAGCTTGTTTAAGTATACAAACAATTTCTGCTGAAAATATCGCTGATAACCTTAATGAAATTGAAGCACTTGATTCATATTCAGATGACTTAAGTGTAAATACTCATTCAAATGATTTGAATATAGATTCCTATAAAAAATCAGAACTATTATCCAATTCAAATCAAGAAACAATACCTGATGAAGAAAGAAATATATTGATCAACACAAACCAAGAAACAATCCTAAAGCAAAACACAAACCAAGAAACAATATCTGCACAAGGTAGTGATCCTTTACCTAATGTTGAGAATGGAACTGTTTCTGGAGGGATTGATTTTGTAAATATTCACCCATGGGCCCCTTCTGATGCTATTAATGGTAATAAAGGAAATATCACATATAACATTCCAAGTAATGCAAACATAAAATCTGCATATATCTATGTAAATATCTACTCTGGAAGTGGTGGAACCGCTTATGGTGCTTATGCAAATACTACCATTACAACTGCAAATGGTGAACAACTTCTCGGAAATGAATATTTATGGACATCTACTTCATCACAAGATGGAGTTAATTATATTGTTAATGACCATATTACAAGATGTTATTCAGACTATATGATATTTTATAATGTTACAGAGATGCTTCAAGGTTTAAATGGTAGTTCTGTATCAGTAGATGTAATTTCTTACCCAATACCAGATAAGAGTTTTGATGGTAGAATTAAATTAATATCTCTATTTGTTGCATGGGACGATGGAGATGAGGATGAAATTTATTATTGGCTAAATGCAGGTCAAGCATGGAGTGATGATACTGAAAATGGTTTATCCCATAGCTTTGAGAATTTACCTGAGCTTAATTATCTTGAAAAATTATCTACTTTAATAAATGTAGGAGCTTCAAGCACTGATGCAATGTATTATCTCGATGGAAGTATTCTGTTTTCCGAAAGTGAAGATGATGAATATTTAAGTGGAGCATATTATCAATATCATAAATGGGATATTAGCCATTACATTATACCTGATAGTTTAGAATTAACTTATAAACCAGTTGGTGGAGCTTATGGCCCATCTTTTAAAGAGTTAATTTCCATTTTGACAATTCAAGACATTCCAACTTATGAGGAGGATGTAGCTGAAATTTCTATAACTCCAGAATTTACTGAAATTCCTTGTGCTTATGCAGGTACTAATAATACTTTAACTATTAAAATCACCACTAAAGCAGGAAATTACACTGTTAGATTATTAGCTGATGGTCATGTTGTAAAACAAACTGAAATGAATTTGAATAATGGAACTAATCTTCTATTATTAACAGATTCTACTATTAGACCAGTTGATGAGTTTACTGTTAATGGTGAAGAGAATGAAAAAGTTAATTATACTGTTGAAGTTCTATCAAGAGGCAATTTAATCAATTCATCATCAATTATTCTTCCTATTTTGTACAATGGTTATTTAGGTAAAGATCTAGCTTATCCAAGTGGAGGGATTGAATCTTTCTTAAATATCACCATTAATGGAGATATTGTAATTGATATTCAAAATTATTCCCAGTATATAAGCCATAATATTCTTAATCGTAGCGAAGTTTGGAATGTTGATTTAGATGCTAATTCAAACATTGTAAAATCTTTTATTTATATTCCATATTATGAGTTTAATTCTAAAACTTATGATGAAGACATTTATATGTTTAATGTTACATTTAATAATGTAAATATTAGTCCAATTGAATTATATAAAGACCATAGCAATTTAGGTATAGATTATTATTCTGGTTATGGAGTATTGCTTTATGATGTAACTAATCTAATTAGGAATGGGGAAAATGTTTTAGAATTGAATAAGAAATTTGACACCCCTGCTGTTTACCCAAGTGCATTAATTTACATGTATAACACTACTCTAAGCAATTATATTAAAGAAATTTTTATTTATAATGGTGCTGATTTACTTGAAAATATAAATAATCTCGCTAATAGAACTGTCCATAGTGATAGCGAAATTAATGTTAATTCACAGCTAGTATCAAATGCAAGTCTTTATGTTTTTGCAGGAGGTCCGCAAAATAACGAAGGAGATTTAATATTTAATGATGAAGTATACGAGAATATTTGGAATGGAACAATGGCATCTAATGAAGCATATTCTTTAGATATTACTAATAGTCTAAGAGATAATAATTCTATTTCTTTTCTAGCAACAGGTTCTAGAATTATAGCATTACAACAGATCATGGTTCTTACTAAAAATTTGGACATGTTAGATATTATATTAGAAAGCGAATATCCAGACACT
Organism: Methanobrevibacter olleyae; assembly: GCF_900114585.1. Taxonomy (NCBI): domain Archaea; kingdom Methanobacteriati; phylum Methanobacteriota; class Methanobacteria; order Methanobacteriales; family Methanobacteriaceae; genus Methanobrevibacter; species Methanobrevibacter olleyae. The sequence continues at coordinate 23,594 of NZ_FOTL01000021.1, forward strand.
TGTTATGCAGGTACAAATAATTCCATATTTGCAAATATTGCAGCTAATAGTGAAAAAAGGCTAACAGCAAGATTATTAGCTGATGGTGAAATTCTTAATGAAAGTGAAATTGATTTAATTTATGGTTTTAATGAATTTATATTTGTTGATTCCACCATTAGGACAGCTGATGAGTTTAGTGTTAATGGTGCTCAAAATAATATTGTGAATTATACTCTCCAATTATTATCTGATGATGGAATAATAGCTAATAAGTCAATTTATCTTAACATTTTATATAATGGTTATCTATCTAAAGATTTAGCCTATCCTAAAGGAGCTATTGAATCTTTCTTAAATATCACCATCAATGGAGATATTGTAATTGATGTTAAAAATGCTTCATCATATATGAGTGATTTTGATATTGAACGAACTGATATTTGGAAAATTGATTTAGATAATAAATCTAGAATTGTTAAAGCTTTTGTTTATGTTCCATATGAATGGTGTAATATTAATCTCATAACAGAAAATGAAGACATATTTAATGTTAAATTTAATAATAATGAAATAAGCCCTATTGCATGGTATAGAGATCAAAGTAATTTAGGGCAATATGGCAAATATGGTTATGGTTTATTTGTTTATGATGTTACTAATTTAGTTCTTAATGGCAATAATTCATTTATATTAAATAAAATAGAACCTACTCCGAGAGTTTATCCATCTACATTAGTTTACATCTACAACACTACAGGTAGCTCTGTAATTAAAAATATTTATATTTCTAATGGTGCTGATTTACTCTCAAAAGATCCTAATAGATTAGTTCAAATGAAATCAACAATCGATGTAGATTCTATAGCTGATGTGGCTAAACTATATATTTTTGCAGCTAATGCTCAAGATGGGGAAGGGGATATTATTTTCAATGATGAAATCTATGAAAATGTATGGAATGGTTCTACTACCACCACTAGTTTATACACTTTAAATATTTCTAATACAATAAAAAATAATAATAATTTATCCTTTGTAGTAAGAAACGGTTCAATTTTAGCATTACAACAAATGATCATCACTACTCAAAAAGCTCAAAGCCAAATAATTGCATCTGATTTAACAACAGTTTATAATAGTAATGATACTTTAGTTATAGGTTTAAATGAGCCTAATGGAATTCCTATTTCAAATGCAAATTTAACTGTAGTTTTCAATGGCAATACAAATATTTTAACCACAAATAATGAAGGACAAATTAGTTTAGATATTCCACCTACACTAAGTCCAAATACTTATGATGTAGATATATCCTATGAAGGAGATGATAGTCACAATGAATCAACTGCTAAGGTTAAAGTAACTATTGAAAAAATAGCAACTAAAATTATAGCATCTGATTTAAGAACAGTTTATAAAGATAGTGGTACTTTAGTTATAGGTTTAAATGAGTCTAATGGAATTCCTATTTCAAATTCAAATTTAACTGTAGTTTTCAATGGCAATACAAATATTTTAACCACAGATGACAATGGAGAAATTAGTTTAGATATTCCACCTACACTAAGTCCAAATAGTTATGATGTAGATATATCCTATGAAGGAGATGATATTCATAAAGAATCCTCCCTTAAAGTTAAAGTAATTGTTGAAAAGAGCCCAACTACTATTACTGCCCCTAGTGTAACAACAGTTTATAATACCAATAAAAAATTGCTTGTCACTTTAAAAGATAGCGGCGAAAATGCTATTGCCAATGCCAAAGTGACCGTTGTTTTAAATGGCGCTTCAAAAGTCTTAACAACTAATGCTAATGGCCAAGCTAGTTTAGCTATTCCACCTACACTAAGTCCAAATAGTTATGATGTAGATATTTCATACAGTGGAAATGATATTCATAAAGAATCCTCCCTTAAAGTTAAAGTAATTGTTGAAAAGAGCCCAACTGTCATTACTGCCCCTAGTGTAACAACAGTTTATAATACCAATAAAAAATTGCTTGTCACTTTAAAAGATAGCGACGGAAATGCTATTGCCAATGCCAAAGTGACCGTTGTTTTAAATGGCGCTTCAAAAGTCTTAACAACTAATGCTAATGGCCAAGCTAGTTTAGCTATTCCAAGTAATCTAGTTCCTAAAACTTATACTGCTACCATTAGCTATCCTGGTGATGGTAATTACATTAAATCATCATTTAGTACTAAAGTATTGGTTAAAAAAGCTTCTGTTAAATTAGCTGCAGCTAAAAAAACCTTTAAAGCCAAAGTTAAAACTAAAAAATATACTGTTACTTTAAAAAATAATAAAAATAAAGTAATGAAAAAAGTTAAGCTCACATTAAAACTTAAAGGTAAAACCTATAAAGCAAGTACTAATACTAAGGGTAAAGCTACCTTTAAAATTAAAAATTTAAGTAAAAAAGGAAGATATACTGCTAAAGTTATTTACAAAGGCAATAAATACTTTAACAAATTAACTAAAAAAGTTAAAATTAAAATTAAATAATAGAGATCAATCTCTTTATTTTTATTTATTTACTCTTCAAAATTTATTTATTTACTCTTCAAAAATTTTCTATTTTTATATTCCTAAAAAAATAATTTTCAATAAAATATAATAAAAAAATAGTTTAAAAAATATTTTTTCCAAAATTTAATAAAAAATTATAAGTAAAAAAATTCTATTGTTTTAATTGTAAAGGAATATAATAAAATTGAATAAAAAATAGCAAAATATAAAATAACTATAGCTATCTTTAAAATAATGAAAATTATTATTTAAAATAAGAAATTAAAATTTCTGTATCTATATCAAGCCTTAGATTTGTATCATTTTGATAAACTTTTGCTATAACTGGAACATCACAAAGCCCTTCAACCATTTTGATATTATCATTTTCCATAAGTTCATCTTTATAATTATTCATTATTATAGCACATAGATGAATATTTCTATTTTTCAAATATTCAACTGTAGTAACAATTGAGTTAATAGTACCAAGTCCTGCATCTGCAATAAGTATAACATCAAGATTAAGATATTTTACTATGTCTTCTAACATAATATTGTTTTCATTGCCTTTTCCTTCATAACGTATAGGGCAAACTATTCCTCCACTACCTTCCATTACAATATAATCATATCTCTCAGATACATTATCATAAGCTTCTTTAACTCTTTTCAGATTTACTGGATTTCCTTCAATCTGACTTGCAAGGTGTGGTGAAACTGCAGTTTCATAGATATATGGAACTAAAAAGTCCGTATCTTCATCTAAATTAGCTATAGTTAATACTTCTACAGCATCACCAGGAATAAGATTATCGTTTTCATCTCTTATAGCTCCACTTAAAGCAGCTTTAAAGTATGTAGCATTAAAATCATGGTCTCTGAGATATTTAAGTAATAAGCCAGTTACATATGTTTTTCCAATATCCGTACCAGTTCCTAAAATGAATAGTCCTTTAGACATAATATCACCTATCTTTCAGCCGAATAACTAATCTTGAAGCCTAATTTCCCTAAAAGTTTCAGGTCTTCTTCTAGTCCCACTCCATCAGTTGTTAACATATCCCCTAGAATTGCCGCATTAGCTCCAGACTGGAATGCTTTTCTACCATTATCCCCCAATAGTGCTCTTCCACCAGCCATACGAATATAAGCATCTGGATTGATAAATCTAAAAATTCCAATTAATCTACAAGCTTCATCATTAGATAAAATCTCATTATTCTCTACAGGAGTTCCTTTAATCGGATTTAAAATATTAATAGGTATGGATTTAACTCCAAGGTCTCTTAGCTCTAATGCTAAATCAATCCTGTCTTCAAAGCTTTCACCCATTCCAAATATTCCGCCACTACAAATCATAAGATTTTCATTATCTATCAAGTTGATAGTGTCTAATTTTTCATCATAAGAATGAGTTGTGCAAATCTCTTTAAAATAATCTCTTGAGCTTTCTAAATTATTATGGATTCTATCTACACCAACATCATTTAATCTAGCTATTTGATCTTTAGTTAAAAGACCTAATGAAACGCATATCTTAATATCATCATTTGATTCAGTTAATTCTTTAATCAAATCAGACAGTTGATTAAATTCTTTTTCATTTACTTTTCTACCTGAAGCTACATAGGATATTCTTTTAAAGCCTGCACTATAAATAGTTAAAGTTTTTTCTTTTAATTCCTCCTCAGATAAAAGAGGATAAATTTCTATATCTGTATTATAATAATTAGATTGAGCACAGAATTTACAATTTTCACTACATCTTCCACTTTTTACATTGATTATGCTACATGCATCGAATATATTTCCACAAAATGATTGTCTTATTTCATTTGCTGCATTTGTTAAATCATCTAATGGCACATCAACAAGATTTAATGCATCTTCTTTAGTAACTTTGTAATTATTTAATACTTTATTTTTTAGCTCAGCAAGATCAAACATAATAATACCTAAAAATAATAATACCCAAAAATAATAATACCTATTTAAATAAAACCACCATAAAAGTGAAAAAATAATTAATTAAAATAAATTTTAAAAATAGAAAAATAATTAAAAATTAATTCTAGATTCAAATGAAAAAACTTTAGTCCAGCTTTTACAATGGGAAGACTCCTAAAAGGTAGGTTAAAGCTTTCTTGCAAAAACCAGATAGCCACTATGACCGACCATTCTTGTTTTTGGCCTAGTTCCTTGTGGTTTTATTTCCATTTCACGTTCTAATGTTTCAAGAATTGTAAGATCTCTAAAACCTAACTTTTTTGCAATTCTATATGCTGTTTCTGCTTGATCAATATAGGGTGCATAAACTGCTAAGCAACCCCCAAGTCTTAAAGCTTTTTTAACATCTTCAAATATTTCAAATGGTTTTGGAAGGTCTAGGAAGACTAAATCAATCTCTTCTTCATCAATTCCATCTTTTATATTTTGATTCTTAACTTCAATATTTTTAATACCAAAATCATCAATGTTTTTCTGTGCTACTTCAGCAAAATCTTCTCTTATCTCATAGGTGAAAACTTTACCTTTATCCCCAACAACATTTCCAAAATTTAAAGCAATTGCTCCTGCACCTGTACCTGCATCTATTACCCGATCACCTGAACCTAATCCAGTATGTGCAAGAACAGTTCCAATATCCTTTTGAATAAGAATAGAACAGCGCCTATCCATTAAATCAATAAAATCATTCACTGTTGGTTTAATAACCTTAAATTCTTTATTTAAATGAGTGATTATTGTATCACCAATAGTAGCTCTTTCCATTTGTTCTTTCTTAATAATACCTAAATCAGATTGAAACTCTCTATCTTCTTTAATAAGGTATTTTTTTCCTCGCTCATCCATTAAAATCTTCAAATAACCACCATCTAAATGAAATTTATGAAAAATAACCAGTATAAATTATTAAAATTTTATATTTTAATTTATTATTTAAATTAAATGATATTTTAAAACTAATATCTATTTATATTATTTATAATATATAATAATTTTTTAAAATAATTAAAAATAAAATAAATAAAAATAAAATAACTAAAAAATGAGAAAAACTGATAAAAAAAATAAAAATAAAATAACTAAAAATAAAATAACTAAAAATAAAATAAATAAAAAATGAGAAAAACTGATAAAAAAATAAAAATATAATAACTAAAAAAAGATAAATTAATAAAAATAGGTAGCAATAATTATTTATTTAAGCTTCTTTTGATTTTTATCTTTTTTGAAATAGAGATATTTTCCTTCTATAACTTCTCTAATATTCTTAGCTGTTTTTTTACCAATTCCATTCACTTCTTGTAATTGTTTTTCATCTGCCTCTAAAACTGCTTTTACAGAACCAAAGTGTTCTAATAAGTTCTTTGCATTAACAGGACCAATATTAGGTAATGATTCAATGATAAATAACTGTTGTTCCCAAAGATTTTGAGGTTTTTTCTCTGTTCTAATTTGAATGCTACGTTTTTCTCCTTTTTGTTCCCTAACTGCAATTCTCTTAATCATTGCAGCAGTATCTTCAGCAGTTCTTGTAGGAATAATACTTATACCATAATCAAGTACAATTGATGTCATAGCTCCTCTAATTGCATTAGGATTGATAAATCCAGAATAAAAATCATCCCCTTCAAGAATTATAATTGGTTTTTTAAACTCTTCCATCATCATTCTTGCTTGTTTAAATAATCTTTTATCTACAATAGAGTCTACAAAATCTTTAGCAGTTTTTCTTTCTATAGCAACTTCTTCACTTACTTGATAATCTGCAACAGACATAGTATTAATCTTCACTTTAACCCCAATAGTGTCTAATGCACGTATAACTTTAGAATTCCCTTCTCTTGAATCAACATAAACAACTAATTCTTGATTTTGAGGATTTTTAGCAAGTTCTTCATAGATAGCATCTTCTAAAGCTTGTTCTTCTTTATCTTCTAAAGCTTGTTCTTCTTTACCCTTTTTTTCTTTAAATTCTGCTAGTCTTTCTTCATTCTCATTTTCCAAATCAATTTCTTCAAGATCTTCATCTTTAGTTTCTTCATCTAATTCCTCTTCTATATCAGAATTAACTGGTTCCTCTACAATTGATTTTTCTTTTTTGCCTAAAACTCTAACAGAACGTTCAGCCTCAATCTTTTCAACAGCATTAAGTTTTAACTCTTCAATTGCTTCTTGGGTTGCAAGTTGTGTTTTCATCCTAGACTCTCTACGAACACTAGTCCAATAATAACCTTCATCAATTGTATTTTTAGTTATTAATACTTTCATTCTACCAGAGGATTTACGTCCAGTTCTACCTCTCCTTTGAATCATACGAATTTCAGAGGGAACTGGTTCATATAAAATAACTAAATCAACTGCAGGTATATCTATACCTTCCTCTGCAACACTTGTAGATATTAAAACATCATAATTTCCTGTTTTAAATGATTTAATAATATTCTTTTGCTCTTTTTGAGTTAATCCTTTCTTTCCATCACTTGTTCCTTGACCATAAAATCTTACACTTTTAATACCTTCTTTTTCACATCTCTCATGAATCATGTCTAGAGTGTCTCTAAATTGTGTAAACACTATAATTTTAGGACTGTCTTTATTTTTTCCTTCATCTCTTAGAGATTTTAATCTTGTTTGACCATCTAAGCCCAATTCTAATTTAAGAAGTTCTATAAGTTTTTTCATTTTAGGGTGTTCTAAACCATATTCCTCTGCTTCTTTTGCATAATAAACTGCTTTTGAAAAATTAGGATCAGCTAAGATATTTTTGGCAGCCCTTGTAGTTTTCTTTCTTAAGCGTACTACATAATCATTAAATGGAGCAACACCCTGAGTTTCTAATAAATTTAAAGCATGCTGAAGATTAATTACAGCAGATAATATTGACATTGCTTGGAAACATTCTTTAGGTGGATTTACAGATTGCCCTATTCTTCTTTGAACCTTAGACCTTGCTTTTAATATATCCCTTTTATTTACAGCTACTGTATTAATAACCCCTAAAGTTTTCAGGCCTTTTAGACGGACTTTTAAAGCTTTATTTGCTAAATCTCTAATTTTTTCAAGTTGTGGCCCCATTTCTACCTTAACCCAATCAATATTAATTGGATTGAAATAAGGTTTTACATCCGGGTCTTCTTCAGTTTTAATCGTAATATCTTGGATGAATAAATTTTCACAAACTTCTTTAATCTTATTTTTATCATGTCCTGGAGATGCAGTAAGTCCTAAAATAAGATGATTTTGACATTCTTTAATATACCTTGATGCAAGATAAACATAAGAATATGATCCTACAGCATGGTGGCATTCATCAAAAACAACTAAAGATACATCATCTAAACTGTACCTTTCATTTAATAAATCAGATTCTACAGTTTGTGGAGTTGCACAAATAACCTGTGACTCATTCCAACGTTTTTCTCTTTCAGAGGTCTTTACAGCTCCTGTAATAGAAGTACAGTGAACATTTAAAAAGTCTTTAAAATTTTCTTCATGCTGTATGGTTAATGGCTTACTTGGAGCTAAAACAAGAATTTTCGATCTGTTAAATTTTTGAAGCCTATCTGCAGCTACGAGCATTGCTATGATTGTCTTACCTAATGCTGTTGGAGCTACAATCATAGTATTCCCATTTTTTAATACATCCGCTGCTAAAACTTGCTGATAAATTCTAGCCTCTGCTGAATTAGGCCTAATTAAAGGATGTTCAATATAAGTAACCATAAAATAATATATGTTAATAAATCTTATTTAAATATTTAAGTCAGAGAGTATTTGAAAAGTATTGTTTAATTTTAATATTAAGTTAAGATTATAATTTATAAAAAATTTTAAAAAATTAAAAAAAAAGCTATGATTAATTATAAATCAAGTATACATAAATCTCTCTACAATAATTATAACTAAAGTTCCATACAATATCTACAATAATTATAACTAAAGTTTCCTACAATAATATTAACTAAAGCTCTCTACAGTAATTAATGATTGCTGATCTAAACTTAAATCCAGCCTCACCAAGTATTATAATAATATTAGAATCAGTTTTTAAAGCAGCTTTCACACCTTCAATCACTTGTTCTGTATTTGCACCTAAAGTAAAATTAGAAGCTTGTTTAAGACTTATATCTGTAAAAACAAACGTGTTTTTTAAAGTTTCATAGTCAAAATCAGCACTAGCTTCTTTGGCAGATTTTAACAATTCATCTGCAACTAATCTAGAATCATGAGAAGCTGGAACAATATATTTAACATTATCTAATGCTTTTTCTAAAATTCCAATATCTCCTTCATGACCAGACTCAGAAGTAATTGTAATAACAACAGTTGTATCCCCATAAATTTTTCTTATTTCTTTTAAAATAGTCTCTACACCTGCAGGATTATGAGCATAATCAACCATAATAGGTTTACCATCTACTTCAGCTACAATATCCATTCTTCCTACAGCACCTTTAAAACTTAAAAGTCCTTTTTGTATTTCTTCATCAGAGAGTTTCAAGAATCGGCGTGCTGCAATAATAGATCCAACTGCATTATAAACATTGTGCAAGCCATCAAGAGATATAGTAAATTCACTTTCCCCTTCAGGTGATTCAAGGGTAAAAGTTCTGTCTTTAATTGAAATGTTTTTAGCTAAATACATTGGTTTTTCATACTTAATACCACATTCACACTCAAAGCTTCCACAACCTGAAATAAGCTCATTTATTTCAATATCTCTACCACACCAACAGGGTTTAGTGCCTACTCTAGAAAGCTCATCTTCAATACCAAAGCTTATTGCATTTCCTTTAAAATCTATCTCTTTAAAAAGACCTACAATGGTTGGATCATCGCTGTTATAAATTAAAGTGCCATTATTTTCTCCAATGCCCTTTAAAAGTTCTCCTTTAACTTTAGCATACTCTAAAAAGCTTCTTGTAATAAAGTCTTCCTCATCATTTTCATGAGGATTTTGTAGGTGGTCAACAGTAATATTTGTTAAAATACCGAAATTAGCATGAGTTAAATCTATAATAGATTTTAAACCACCAGAAGTACCATCAGTACCAGTTTCTAAAATAGCCAAATCACCATTTAATCTAGTTTGAAGTGAGGGGATAAATTCATTATTACCTTGCATGCCTTTTAAATTATGTTCACAAGGTTTAATACCTGCAGAGTAAGCAATATGCTTTAAAAGAGTAGTGGTGGTGGTTTTGCCATTAGTTCCACTAATACAAATTACAGGTTTTTCTGGCTTAAACAGTTTAAAAATATCTCCAAGTTCAATGATTTTTATTCCTTTTTTTAAAGCTAAATCTAAAACTTTAGCATTTTCAGACATACTTGGAGGAGGAACAATAAAATCTATTTTTTTAAAGAATTCTTCAGGATGTCCCCCAAAGAATATTTCAATGTCATAGTCTTCAAATGAGGAATAGAACCTACAATCTTCTTTTGAAGAGATATCGGTTCCAACAACAGTAAATCCTCTATCCATAAGAATTCTTGCAACTAAGTTTCCTACAACTCCACAAACACCAATTACACCAAAGGTTTTATTATCTAAATCTAATGAATCTAATTCTTCATCAGACATAGAAGAGAGCTCTAAACTATTCAATTTAACACCTTCATCTTTAAAAAATAAAATTGATTAAAAAATTAACTATTATGAAAATAAAAATATGAAAAAATAGTTAATATTAAATATACTAAAACTAGTAAAAAGATTTTGCTTAAGGTTTTTTGCCGAAGGCAAAAGACTCAGTAGAAGGGAAAAAGCTTGTCTATTCGTACTTTTTACAGCCTTCTTCTAAACCTGTAACTATTTTTTCCATGATTCCTTCTGGATCTTGCATGAGTTGTGGCCCTAAGTGAAGAATGGTATCTCCAGGTTTAGAATGTTTAATTGCAAGTTCTGCACCTTCTTCCATAGTTCCTGCAATTACTTTAACTGCCTTTGAATCTACTGCAGCATCAAGTAATTCTTGAGCAGGTTCAATATCCACTCTTTGATAAACTTCATTAAAACCAGTTGCTACCATAACATCAGCATATTGACCCATCAACTTACCAGTTTCTTTTTTATCCCTATATGTAGAAGTATCAAAGTTATCCAGTAATAATACAAGACTTCTATCACCTAAGAAATCCAGTGCCGCTGTAATACCTTCAATTAAGTATGAAGCGTCAATATAAACTTCTCTTCCATTATAATCTCCAATATATTCCATATGTACAGAAAGTCCTTTAAAGTTAGCAAGCCCTTCTTTAATAATCTCTACATTTAAGCCATATGCCATTGTAATAGCTGTTGCAGCAACGGCATTTTCATAATAATAACTCATCATATGGAACTCAGATTGGAAACTACCTTTTTTAAGTTCATCTGATCTATTTCTAAATTTATAAGCAATATCAATAGCCCCTTTAGCACTATCACCAATAAAATTACATACTTGACCTTCACCGATAGCAATTTCTTCAAAGTTTGCTACTTTATCAAAGTATTCAGATTTTTTAGATGGTTCATATCTTGGTAAATCTTTAACCATTGCATAAAAGATTGCATCAGGTCTTGCTTCTTTTACAGTATCTTTACAATGAATGCTTGTAATAAAGTTTTCGCTATTTTTAGCAATGAACATTTTTCTTTGGGTGTATCTTTCCATTGAACCTCCAAACTCAGACAAGTGTTCTTCATAAATATTTAAAAGAGCACCAACTTTAAGCTTAAGCTCAGCCATTAAACCTGCAGTACCATGAGGAAGTTCTAAAACAGCTATATCTGATTTTTTTGGAATTCCTTTAATAATTCCGTCAACAATAACTTCACTAACAAGGTTTTGAGTCATAGAAGAACAAATCCAAACTTGATAGCCAGCTGTTCTAAAGATTTCAGTAACCATATGAGTGGTACTAGTTTTACCTACACTACCAGTGATTCCAATAATATCAATATCAATAAAACTATCTGCTAATCTTCCAAAATCATCATTTGTGAACACATTTAAATTAGCTTCCTTAATTATTTTATAGGCTGGAGCATTTTCAGGTACAGTTGGAGATAAGTAAACTGTATCAATTCCATCAAGACTTGGTTCAAATACTCCTAAATCTAATTCCACTCCTTCACTTTCCATAAGTCTTAAAGTTTTTTGAACATCCATGTGGAAGTCTTCAATATTCTTTGGATCAGTTATCTTTACCATGTGCCCAGCATAGTTCAATAATCTTGCAACAGGACGACCTGCATTTCCTGCTCCTACAACAATAACATTCATTAATTAACACTCCTAAAAGGTTTATGTAATTTTATTAGAATTTTTAAATAATTTATTTATTTAAATTTATAAAGCATTAAATGGCTCATAAATATAATTTTTTATAAATTTTAAATTTATAAACACAAAATGATTCATAAATTTATATGTTATTATTTATTATTTTTATATAACTTAAACTTTATTAAAAATTAAGGAATTTAAACTAAAATTAGTTAAAAAATAGTAAAAATGTATTAAGATTTAATAGTTTTAAAAAATAAGTTAAAGAATTAAGATAGGAACTTAGGAAATGTTTTTAAGTTAAAATTAAACTAATAATCCTACATATTCTCATATTCATATAAGGTTTTTATTATATCAATTCCCCCAAATACACCAATTCCCACTAAATTCATATAGTAATTTATTTAAAGAAATATATAAAGCTTGTTTAGAAAATAAATTAATATTTAGGTTTAAATCAAAAATTATAAGTATATTGTTAATATTTTGATATATAGCTAACCATATATTATAAAAATAGAAAAATAAATAAAATAAATAAGAAAAATTGTAAAAATAGAAAAATAAATAAAATAAATAAGAAAAATTGTAAAAATAGAAAAATAAATAAAATAAATAAAATAAATAATAAAAATTTATAAAAAGGAGAATAAAAATAAAAACTATTCAAAGTCTAATAAGTTTTCTATATCATTATAAATAACTTTTAAACCACACATTGAAGGTACATAATTAGCTGCTTTTGCAGAATTAACCCCAATAACTTCATAACCCATTTCTTCTATTGGAGCAACTACCATACAAGTATCACAACAAATCTTACCTCCTGCATCTTCGATTTGTTCAATGTATCCTAAACGTTTAGCAGCTTCTTTAATATTAATAGAAGTACAGACCCAAAGTTCATTTTTAATCTTTTTACCTTTAACAATCTCTGCCAATTCTTTAATCTCCTCTAAAGAAGCATGTGGGCAACCTAAACAAACAAGGTCTCCATATCCCTCAGCTGTAGAGAGCTTTTCTCGAGTATTTATAATATCTTCTTTAGTAATTCTAATCTTCTCTCCAACATTGGAAATATCTGCATTTTTATACTCTGGAGTGATGTCTTCTACATGATATAATGCTACTGCACCAGAAGATGCAAGTGCTGCACCAAGAGCTTTTAAATTATCATTAGAAATATTCCATGCTTTATTTTGCATTTTAAAGTAAGGAACTCCATCTTTAACAACTTGGCCAACTGTATAACCTAAAGCACCGAAATCAGCTCTTTCAAGTTCACATTCTACATCAACTAAAAGATTAGAATTTCTATTTTCATCTAAATGAAAACCATATAAAGGAGTTTTACCAACAATAGCTGCAGCTAATGCTCCGGGACCTCCTTCACGATTAGTTCTAGCCCCAATTACAGAATTTACATAAGCAACTGCAGAAGATTCAGACCAAGAAACATGATCACCAAATCTTGGAACATTTCCAATTAAATAAGGAGTACAAGTACAAGTGGTACTTATTCCAAGCAGACCATAAGCATTACAAATATCTACTTGTTTTTTTGCAAAATCTGCTGGGAAACCAAAGTCTTCCCAATTATCGAGGTCAGTTCCAGCAGGGTTGAGTGTTGCAGATATAGTTGCAATTCCACTTTTATCACTGATTGTACCATTTTCATTATAAATAATTTCAGCAGTACGAGCTAAATCTTCAAGATATTCAAGACCTGCTTGACCTATAGTTTTATAAGATACACCAGATACTTGTGCAGATTTAATATCAACAAATCTTTCTGCACCATAAATATCTCCTAAAGCAATTAAAATATCCATACTTTTCCTAATGGTTTCACCATATTCCCCATTAGCCATCTTTTCTTCTTCTTTAGTTAAAAACATAAAAATCCCCATATGAATTAAATAAAATGATTATAAGTTCTAAATTTTAGAAAAATAAATAATTCTAAAATAAAAATAGGAAAAATTTTAATCAAAGTTTTTTAAAAGTTTGTTTAAATCACTTCAAAACCAATTAATTTAACTTTATTAGAAATTAATTTAGGATTTTCGTCAATACCTTCAGATAATTTTGTAGTAATATATTTTTTATTATCATCTGGAAAGACAGTAGCTATCTTTAAATCATCATTATCCATTATAATACTAGCTAGGAAGTTTGCTCCACTAGAAATGCCAATACCTAAACCAAATTCATTAGCAATTATTTTAGACATATTTATAGCATCTAAATCATCAATTAAAACAATATCATCTATTAAATTTTCATCAACAATTCCTGGAATAAAGTCATCTCCAATACCTTCAATCATATGACTACCTTCCATCATTCCCATTTTAAGAATAGATAATGTACTTGGTTCCAATGCAAATACTTTGGAATTAGGATTATTATCTTTCAATCTTTTACCAATCCCCATAAGAGTTCCACCAGTCCCAATACCTGAAACAAAAGCATTTACATCGGGAATAGCATCAACAATTTCTTGACCTGTTGTTTTATATTGAGCTTCCACATTTAATTCATTATCAAATTGAAGTGGCTTATATGCACCAATTTCCTCTGCAAATTCATCTACACGCTCAAGAGCTCTTTTAAATCCACCTTCTTCTTTAGATACAAGGTGAATATGAGCGCCATACATTTGAATAAGTTTCCTTCTCTCAAGAGATACCCAATCTGGCATGAATATATGAACATCATGACCATAAAGAGCACCAATAGCACTAAAAGCAATGCCAGTATTTCCACTTGTAACTTCTATAATAGCTTGACCTTCTTTTAAATTACCATTTTCCCTCTCTTTTTCTATAATGTATAATGCTATTCTGTCTTTTATGCTTCCAGAATAGTTGTAAAATTCAAGTTTAGTGTATATACTTCCTATACGCCCTTCATATTCATAATTAATCTTTATCATTGGCGTATTGCCAACTAATTTTTCTAAATTCATAAGATTCCATCCAATTCAATAATAAAATAATAATCAATAAATATAATCGAATATTGTAATTTATGTATTTTAATTATAAAATACTTTTTTAAAAATAGGCAATAAATAAATTTTTTTGAGACTGTAAAATTTTATAGGCTTTTTTTATTTTTTTATTTTTTTCTTCGTTAAATAAAAATAGGTTATTTTTTTCTTTAATTTTGAAATAAAGGATTTAAAAATAGTAAATTACTTAAATAAGTGAGGACAAATAATATTTTATGACTAAACAAAACAAATTTGTCCTCAATACTAATATAAACTTCATACAACTTAAACTTTTTGATTTTAAAAATGAAAAAATAAATCCCAATGAAATTATTGAGAAAAGGCTCAATAAAAGACCAAAAATTAAAAATAATAATCA